>JAFEAS010000091.1:48205-57668 GCA_018266315.1 Chloroflexi bacterium SZAS-1
AGCGGCATACCGCCCAACTCAACTGACAGTGCGCGTTTCCGATGCCACCAGCGGGCAAACTCTGGTTGAATTTACGCCGCTGCCCGCTGCGGCGATGCCGCTGCCCGCGCCAGCCAGCCCGGCCCTACCGCCAACGGAGCTGAGCAGCAATGAAGCACTCTTTCTGAACGGCCTGCACCTTGAGCAATATCGCCACGCGACATATGCGCCTGAACTCTACTACGAAGAAGCGCTGCGCCGGGATCCATTCGACAGCCGGTGCAACAATGCACTGGGGCTGCTGCTGTACCGGCGCGGCAAATTTGCCGAAGCTGAACAGTATTTTCGCACCGCCATTGCTCGCCTGACTGAGCGCAACCCCAACCCATATGATGGCGAGCCGTACTACAATCTTGGCCTGGTACTACGCATGCAACGTCGCTGGCAGGATGCATTCAATGCCTTCTATAAAGCTGCCTGGAACGCGGCCTGGCAGGATGTAACCTTCTTCGAGCTCGCGCGCCTGGCAGCACGGGCGGGTGACATTCCCCAGGCGCTTAACCTGGTCAACGATGCCTTACGTCGCAATTGGTCGCATCACCAGGCGCGCCACTTAAAAATTGCCCTGCTGCGCCACGGCGGAAAAACCGCCGCCGCCCTGGCCGAAGTTGCGGTGGCGCTTGACCTTGACCCAATGGATATTGGCGTGCAATGGGAACAGATACTGCTTACCAGCGAGCGGCAGCAGAGGGATGCTGCCGGTGTGCTAACCGCGCGCATGGTCACCGATATTGCGCTGGATTATATGCACGCCGGGCTGTTTGACGATGCTGCGATGGTGCTGCGGCTCACCGCCGGGCACGACCCACTGATGCACTATTTCCTGGGCTATGTCCTGCTCGAAGTGGGCAACACTGAAGAGGCGCATGCGTGTTTCCAGCAAGGCGCTAACTTATCGCCAGCTGGCTGCTTCCCACATCGGCTAGAAAGCGTGCTGGCCTTAGAAGCTGCAATTCGCATGAACCCACAGGATGCGCGCGCGCCCTATTACCTTGGTAACTTCTGGTATGCCCACCGCCGTTACGCAGAAGCGATTGCCTGCTGGGAACAGGCCACCGCGCTCGATCCCACATTCCCAACCGTCCAGCGCAACTTAGGGCTGGCCTATTTCAATAAGCACCACGATGCCGAGCGCGCCGCTGCTGCCTATGCCCGCGCCTTTGCGCTCGACCCGACTGATGCGCGGGTGCTGTTCGAGCTTGATCAGCTTGAGAAAAAACGCAACCGACCGCCAGCCGAGCGGCTGGCCCGGCTCGAAGCCTACCCGACACTGTACGCGCGCCGCGACGACCTGATGATTGAATATATTGCACTGCTGAACATGCTTGGCCGCCACGCCGATGCCGAAGCGGCATTGCTCGCACGCCAGTTTCACCCCTGGGAGGGCGGCGAAGGGAAAACAACCGGACAGTATATTGCAGCGCTCCTTGGGCAGGCCCGCGCGCAATTAACTCAAGGTGCATATATGCAGGCGCTGGCGCTGGCCGAGCGCGCACTGATATACCCACCAAACCTTGGTGAGGGCAAGCTGCCAGGCGCGCAGGAAAATAATGTGTTCTACACCCTCGGCTGCGCCTATGCTGGCCTCGGCCAGACGGTGCGCGCGCAGGCGGCATTCGAGCGGGCTGCAATCGGGCTGAGCGAACCAAACTCGGCGATGTATTATAACGACCAGCCGCCCGATATGATTTTCTATCAGGGTCTGGCGCGCCAGCAGCTGGGCCATACGACCGACGCAATACACATTTTCCAGAAACTGATTGACTATGGCGATACGCACATGCATGATCAGGTACAGATGGATTATTTCGCCGTATCGCTTCCAACCTTCCTGGTATTCGATGAAGACCTTGCGCAGCGCAACCAGATTCATTGCCATTACATGCGCGCGCTTGGCTACCTTGGGTTAGGCGATATGGCTACAGCACGAAGTGCCTTTGTCGCAACGCTCGCGCTCGATGCGAATCATCAGGGTGCGCTCTACCATCAAGCCCTTGCAGTGGAGGCAACCCTGTAGAAAAGCGCCACGTATGTTCAGTCAACGAGGACCTGTACGACGGCTTCCGGGCAGATTCTGCCATACTACCGCACTTGCACTGCTTGTGGTATTCGTGGCCGCGTGCCAAACCAGTGCCACAGTACCTGCTGCCTCTTCTTTGCCTACCGCCAACTCAGCTCCCACCACCGCTGCAATCGAAAGCCAGCCGATTGCTGGTGGCCCGACACTGTTACGCAGTAATATTGCATTACGTAAAGTTGCATTGGTCGAGGGCGGCAGTATTAAGCTGGCCCACAACCCAGCCGACAACAGCTTGTATATCTTGAACGCGCTGCATGGTTTGTATCGTGTCACGCTCAGTGACATCCCAACCACCAGCCTGGTTATCGATTCTACAGCGATCTTCACCGATGCTGTGCCTGCTGGCCTGGCAATTGCAGCTGATGGCACTATATTTGTATCGGGAAACCGTAAGGTACGAACGCTCTATACGCAAGCAATTATTCGCCGCGGCCGCCCCAACGGCGACAACGGCGTGCGCTGGAGCACATTAGCGACGACGGCACCCTACCCGCTCAGCGACACGCCCTTCGACCACCTTATCAATGGCCTGGCGGTCAGCCCCGACGGTCAATACCTCTATATCAATAGCGGCTCGCGCACCGACCACGGCGAGGTTGAAACGAATCGCGGCAATTTCCCCAAGGTGCGCGAAGTGCCGCTCACCTCGGCAATCCTTCGCGTACCGACCAACGCTGAAAACCTGGTGCTTCCCAATGACGAAGCCGGGCTGCGACCGTACCTGTTTGCCGATGGCACGCGCAACTCATTCGACCCAGAATTCGCACCGAATGGCGAGCTGTTTGCTGGCGACAATGGCCCCGATGCCGATTACCCCGATGAGCTGAATTGGCTGCAGCAGGGGAAACACTATGGCTTCCCCTGGCGCTTCGGCCAACAAGATAATCCGCAACAATTTCCCACTTACGATAGCAGTAGCGATCGGCGACTACAGCCCGATTTCACTGCAGTGCAGATTGGTGCATATCACAACGATCCAAGCTTTCCCGCAGCGCCAGGGCCATTTACCGACCCGATTGCAAACCAGGGGCCAGCCGCAACCCAGTACCGCGCCGACGACGGCAGTGCCCACGACGCGGCCAGGGAGCATAAGTCGCTCTATAGCCTAACCCCGCACCGCTCGCCATTAGGGTTAGTGTTCGCCAGCGACCCAAGCATGCCCGCCGAGTGGCAAGGCAGCGACGCTACACTCAGCGCATTTCTGCTGAGCTGGGGCGCTGCCGGTGGCACACTCAGCGACCGTGGGCAAGACCTGCTGCACCTGGTGCTGACCAGGAATGGCAATAGCTACAGTGCAACAACAACACAGATTGCACGCGGATTTAAAAACCCAATTGATGCGGTGCTGCTTGGCAATCGGCTGTATGTACTGGAATTCAGTGGTGACAGCGCGCTATGGGTGCTTACGTTTCGGTAAAAACTCGTCACGTCGATGGTGGGCAACACGATATGTGCCTGGCTGTGCTAGGCATGGGATGAGTGTGACAATTATGGAATCGGAACTCGAACCAGATTTCCTGCAGCTACCACCGCCACCGCTAGAGTTACTCGCCGAATCTGCTTCTGGCAACCAGGTTTTCCAGGGTGTCATCGATACATTGAAGCAGCGCATCCGGCGCGGCGAATGGCTCCCAGGCGAACGCCTGCCCAGCATCAGCCGACTTGCAAAAACCCTCGAAGTCAGCACCGGCTCGGTGCGCGAAGCACTACGTTCGCTTCAGTCGATTGGGCTGGTGAAGATCGAACATGGCCGCGGCGTATTTGTGACTGGATGGCGCCCAACTACCGACATGGCTAGCCATTTTCAGAATGTCAATACCGGCATGATCGTTGCATTAGCCGAAACCCGCCGCATTCTTGAGCCTGAGCTGGCCGCGCTGGCTGCCGAACGCGGTACGGATGCAGAGCTGACCGAGATCCAGGCGCTGGCGAAAGATATGGAAGACAAGGCGCTCCAGGGCATTGATTTCGTTGTTCCCGATGTTCAATTTCACCAGCAGATTGCCCATGCTGCGCGTAACCCCATCATGTTTCGCATGATGGAAAGTATTAACGAGCTTTTCCTAGAAAGCCGCCAGCTAACATCGCTTGAACCGGGAATGACCGCGCGCGCGGTACGCTATCATTTGCTTATTGCCGAAGCCCTGCGCGACCGTAACGCTGCCCAGGCACGGCTGCTGATGCTGGCGCATATGAATGATACCTTAAGCAGCTTGCTGGCAGTTGAAGCACGCGGCGACTAATTCGCCGCTATAGCAGCGAGAAGAACGTATGCGAATCGCAGTCACCGGCGGAAATGGCGAGCTTGGCCGCACGCTCGGGCCATATTTGCTTGAGCAAAACCACGACGTGGTGAGTATCGATCGGGCGATGCCGCCCTTAGTTCCCTCGGCCCACCGCCAGGCCCAGCAAATTGTGGCCGATACCCGCGACTTTGGGCAGCTTGTGGGCAGCTTACGCGGCTGCGATGCGCTCATTCATCTTGCTGCGCACCGCGCGCCGGGCAGCGCGCCCGATACGGTGGTGTATGCCGACAATACGATTAGCAGCTACAATGCGCTCAGCGCTGCCGCCACGCTGGGCATCACACGCGTGTGCCTCGCCTCATCGATCAATGCAATTGGTGGAGCGTTCAGCCGTGCCCCACGCTACGATTACTTCCCGCTTGATGAGCAGCACCCGACCTACACGGAAGACCCATACAGCCTTTCCAAATGGGTACTTGAGCAGCAGGCCGACGCATTCGTGCGCCGCTTTGAAGCAATGCACATTGCTAGCCTGCGCTTCCACTGGCTGATTGAAAGCCGTGAGCAAGCCGTTGAGCGCACCGCCCAGTTTGGCACTGGCGGTATTCGCCACCTGTGGGCCTACACCCTGCTGCGCGAAGCCGCCCGCGCATGCTTGCTCGCGCTCACCGCCGACTTTACCGGGCATCAGGTGTTTTATATCACTGCGCCACACACCGCTATGGACGTGCCATCGCGCCAGCTGGCACAAGCGCACTACCCAGGCACCCCGATTCGCGGCGAACTAGCTGGTACCGCAAGCTTCTTCGATTGCCGCAAAGCCGCACAACTGCTCGGTTGGGAACACGAACACTAAACAATGGCTGGCTTGTCCACATCTGTGGCCGTATCAAAGCGATGGAGCCATATTCATGCAGATTACTGACATCAAGCCCTACCCGGTATGGGTTGGGAACCGCAACCAGCTGGTGGTAAAAGTCGAAACGGATGAAGGCATTTACGGGCTGGGCGAATCGGGGTTGAGTGGACGCGAATTAGCAGTCATTGGCGCGCTTAACCACTTCCGCGAATTTCTCATCGGCCAAGACCCGATGGCGCGCGGTCGGATCTGGCAGGAGTTATACCGCGGCCAATACTTCGAGGGCGGGCGCGTGCTGCTCGCCGCACAGAGCGCGCTCGATCTGGCGCTCTACGACATTGCTGGCAAGGCGCTGGGTGTGCCGGTATATCAATTACTTGGCGGCAAACACCGCGAGAGTATTCCCTGCTTCGCCACCGCTAGCGGCGGCACCGGCGAACAGATGCTTGACAGCGTGCGCAACCTCTGGAAGCACGGCTGGAAAGTCATTCGTACCATGCCGCTGCTGCCCCAGCCGCCACACAGTCCGGACATTTTTGAGCCGCGCGAAAGTATTGCCTACACCGCGCATTGGCTCACGCGCGTGCGTGAAGAGCTAGGTAGCGAGCTGACGCTGGGCATAGACTACCATCACCGCCTCTCGCTGGCAGAAACCGCCTCGTTCTGCCAGCGCCTGCCCGCCGGTACGCTCGATTTCATCGAAGAGCCGATTCGCGACGAGACCCCCGAAGCGTATGCCGCACTGCGCAAGCAAACGCCCATTCCATTCGCGGTTGGCGAGGAATTCGCCAGTAAATGGCAGTTCTTACCTTTCATCGAGCGCCACCTGACCGATTTTGCGCGCATTGATATCTGTAATGTCGGCGGGTTCACCGAGGCGATGAAGGTGGCGGGCTGGGCCGAGGCACACTACATCGACCTGATGCCGCACAACCCGCTTGGCCCGGTCTGTACCGCTGCCACCATCCAGCTCGCTGCGGCAACACCAAACTTCGCCTGGCTAGAAGTGCGCGTAACGCAATCGGAAAACCTATACTATGGCAACAATGGCATCAATGATGCCGACTTGCTGTTTCCAGTACAGCCGCGCCTCGATGGCACGAGCTTTCCGGTGCCAACCGCGCCCGGCCTGGGTGTTGAGTTCGACGAGGCGCTGGCGCAGCAGCATAGCTGGAAATTCTGGGAGGCACCACACTTCCGTCGTAATGACGGCTCGGTGACCAACTGGTAAATGTTGATTCGTACATAGGAGAACGGTATGGCTTCTGAACCACAGCTGGTGCTGGTGGGCGGCTATGCGCCTGCTGCGCAACCGGGCATATTGTTCTGTACCTTCGACTCCGCACATGGTGTCCTGACGAAGCGCAGTGCGGCGGCTGGTATTACCAATCCGTCGTTCCTGGCCCTCCACCCAAACGGCGAATGGCTGTTCAGTGTGAGCGAGACCAGCGCCGCCGATGGCACACCCGGTGGTGTCGCGGCGCTACGGTTGGCGCGCACAACCGGCACATTCACCCTGACGAACACCCAGCCGAGCGGCGGCGATTGGCCCTGCCACCTGTGCCTCGATGTAAGTGGCCGCTGGCTAATTGTGTCGAACTATGGCAGCGGCAGCGTTCGCGTTTTCCCAATTGGTGCCGATGGCGCACTGGGCGAAGCCACCGACCATGTACAACACCAGGGCCGCGGCCCCAACGCCCAGCGCCAGGAAGGGCCGCACGCGCACTCGGCCACCCCCATGCCCGATGGCGAGCAGCTGCTGGTGGCCGATTTAGGCACCGACCAGCTGATGATGTACGAGCTTAACGCCGACGATGGCACACTGGCCCGCACTGGCGCGGTGATCGTACCCGCCGGAGCTGGCCCACGACACATCACGTTTAGCGCCGACGGTCGGCAGCTCTTTGTTGCGACCGAGCTAGGCAATACGGTGGTGCGCTATCGGTACGATGCCGCCAACGGCACATTCGCCATACAGCAAGAAATAAGCACCGTGCCTACTGACGCGCCCACCAGCTATGTTGCCGATATTCACCTTTCGCCTGATGACACGCGCCTGTATGTCTCGAATCGCGGGCATAACAGCATAGCCACCTACACAATTGGCCCCGATGGCGCGCTAGCACTGGCCGGAGTCACGCCTTGTGGCGGCGACTGGCCGCGCAATTTTGCAGTTTCGCCCGATGGTTGCTGGCTGCTGGTTGCCAACCAGTACAGTGGGGATATTGCCGTATTACCTATTGACGCGAATGGCCTGCCCGGCCCGGCAATAGCACAGATACCGGTGCCAGACGCATCATTTGTACAGTTCATTTAGCATCATTGTCGCAGCGCATAGGAATGGGAACCACAAGAGTATGACCGAGCAAACCGCTACACGCCGCTTCGATGTGGTAAGCCTGGGCGAGTCGATGCTGCGCCTGCGCGTGCCAATCGGTGCGCGGCTCGACGCTGCCCAATCGCTCGACCTGGCGATTGGTGGCGCGGAAGGCAATGTGTGTGTCGCACTGGCCCGCCTGGGCCGCCGCACTGGCTGGGTCGGGCGGCTACCCGAGCACGCGCTGGCCCAGGCGATTATGCGAACCTACCGCGCCGATGGCGTCGATGTGTCGGCGGTGCGGCGCGTACCCAATGAACGCCTGGGCACCTACTTCATCGAATACGCGACTCAGCCGCGCGCCATTCAGGTGATTTACGATCGCGCCGATTCGGCAGCCGCCCACATGACGGTCGATGATGTCGACTGGTCATATCTGCTTGATACGCGGATCCTGCACCTGACGGGCATTACTGCCGCCCTGAGCGACAGCTGCTATGCCGTTTTGGCCGAAGCAATCCACCGCGCCCGCGCGGCTGGCGTGCTGGTAAGCTTCGATGTAAACTACCGCGCCCGCCTGTGGGATGCTGCCACGGCCAGCGCCCGCCTGCGCCCACTAATAGCCAGCGCCGACCTGCTGTTCTGCAAGAGTAGCGACGCGAGCCTGCTGTTCGGCTGTACCGGCGAGCCGCACGACCTGCTGCAAGGGTTACAGCAACTGACTGCAGCCCCGGCGATTATTAGCACCTTCGGCGAGCATGGCGCGGCAGGGCTGGTCGGCGATAGTTTTATTCGCCAGCCAGCGCTGCCGGTACAGATTGTTGACCGCATTGGTAGTGGCGATGCGTTTGCGGCGGGCGTGCTCGATGGCTGGCTCGATGGCGATGGCAATAACATTGCTGCGACCCTACGCGAAGGGTTGCGCCGGGGTGTGGCCCTGGCGGCGATTGCGCTTTCGCAGTATGGCGATTGTGTGCTGACCAGCCGGGCCGAGCTTAATACAGTGATGAGCCAGCAGCGCGGCGACATTGCCCGCTAAGCCAAGCAGGCAGGCAGAATAAAGGAAACAATATGAACCCGATCGACCAGATTCTTGCGGCCAAGATCGTCGCTATTGTGCGGCTTGATGCCTACGAGCGCGCGGTGGAGGTGGCGCAGGCGCTGGTAGCAGGCGGCGTGAATGTCCTCGAATTTACCCTCACTGGCACTGGCGCAATCGAAGCTATCACTGCCGTGCGGCAAGCTCTCGGCAAAGCCGCGTGCGTAGGAGTTGGCACAGTGCTACGCCCCGAAGAGGCGATCAGCGCGATCGATGCCGGTGCGCAGTTCGTGGTTACCCCGGCGCTGCGCAAGCCAGTCATTGCTGCGTGCGTGAACCGGAACGTGCTGGTGCTGTCGGGCGGCTTCACCCCAACCGAGCTGCTTGAAGCGCACGAAGCCGGTGCCGCGCTGGTGAAGCTGTTCCCGGCGCGATTGGGTGGCCCGAATTATCTCAAGGATGTGCTGGCACCGTTGCCATTTCTAAAAATAGTGCCAACCGGCGGCGTCAGCGCGGCAAATGCGCGCGAGTTTCTGGCAGCGGGGGCGGTTGCGCTGGGCATTGGCGGCAACCTGATCGCTAAACAGGCGGTTGCCGCTGGCGCGTTCGACCAGATCACTGCGGCGGCGCGCGAATGTGTAATTGCTGTGCGCGAGTAATCGCCACGGCCAGTTGGCAAGGAGAGATATGTATGTGCTACGACGACAATGCCCGCCCGCCCGAACCACCCGGCAGCGCTCGCGCAACCCAGAGCCAGGATCTGGTACTCACCGCCGCCGACGGCAACCAGTTCGCAGCGTTTCTTGCGCTGCCCGAGCAGCCTGCCCGCGCCCATGTCCTGATCTTCCCCGACATTCGCGGCCTACACCAGTTCTACAAATCG
>JAFEAS010000091.1:57810-72274 GCA_018266315.1 Chloroflexi bacterium SZAS-1
AGTGGTGGTTCAGAGCACCCGCAGTTCTCGCTGGGCTTTTGCCTGGGCGGCACATTTTCGTTTCTGGCGGGCATGGAACCTCTCGACCTGACGGGCGTTATTGCCTTCTATGCTGGCATGGCGCGCAGTATTGGCGGGCGCGGCACACTGCTTGAGCGCGCTACCGAGCTGCGATTGCCCGCGCTTGGCCTGTTTGGCGGTGCCGACCAGGGTATCCCCACCGAGCAGGTACACACGCTCGACACTGCGCTTGATGGCACCGGCGTTGAGCACGAGATCGTTATTTACTCGGGCGCGCCACATAGCTTCTTCGATCGGCGTGCCACCGAGTTTGCCGAGGCTTCGGCTGATGCCTGGCAGCGCGTATTGGGCTTTATTGATGCCCATGGCGGCGCACAATCGCGGGCCTAGTATTGCCGTGCGGGAATAATAGAGGTATGTGATGGCACTCACCCATACCGCCTTTGGCGATGCCCAGGGCCAGCCGATTGAGTGTTATACCCTACAAAATGCGCAGGGTATACTGGCCGAAATCATCACGTATGGCGGTGCTGTGCGGCGGCTGTGTACACCCGATCGCTACGGACAATTGGGCGATATTGTGCTGGGCTTTGAGCAGATTGAGCAGTATCTCAATCCACAGCCCTACTTTGGCGCGCTGATTGGGCGCTATGGCAATCGCATCGCCAATGGCACCTTCATGCTCAACGGCCAGCGCTATACACTCGCGCAGAATAATGGCGCGAACAACCTCCACGGTGGGCCAATTGGCTTCGATCGGGTCGTGTGGCAGGCCGAGCCGCGCGCCCAGGGCGACGCGCCAAGCCTGGCGCTGCACTATACCAGCCCGCATGGCGATCAGGGCTTTCCTGGCACACTTCTGGTCACGGTCGTCTACACGCTCGCCGCCGATAATACCTTCCACATCGACTACACCGCCACAACCGACCAGGACACTGTAGTAAATCTCACGAATCACACCTACTTCAACCTGGCGGGCGGCGGCGACATTCTGAATCATCAGCTTACCCTGCCAGCCGCCTGCTTTGTGCCGGTATCGTCAGCACTCATTCCAACCGGCAAACTGCAACCCGTCGCGCACACGCCAATGGATTTCCGCAGCCCACAGCGCATTGGCGAGCGCATTGGCAGCGCAGACGCACAGATCCACGCGGCGGGCGGCTACGACCATACCTGGGTTATTGATCGTACTACTGAGGGCTTAGCGCTGGCCGCCCACCTCGCCGACCCGCACAGTGGGCGCGTGCTTGCGGTATATACCACCGAGCCGGGCGTGCAGTTCTATTCGGGTAATTTCCTTGATGGCACACTGGTGGGTAAGTACGGCGTGCGCTACCATAGCCATGCCGGGCTGTGCCTCGAAACCCAGCACTTCCCCGATTCGCCAAATCAGCCGCAGTTCCCCAGCGCCGTGCTGGGCCCAGGCCAAACCTACCGTAGTCGCACGGTGTGGCATTTCCTGGCCGAATAGCGCTACAATCGGCACTAATGCTTGCCCCATCGCCTGCCCGTGAATGCACGGGGTAGGCGTTTTTGTGTGGCTATAGCGCGGCAAAGCGGTCGGCAGAAGTTGTTTGTAACGCCTGGAATTTAGCCTGGCTACCCACTGCTCTAAATCCCACACAAGTTCCAGCACTTCTCCATCAGTCCTCCATACTTTACCAATATACTAAAGCCATCGAACAAAAGCACAGCTGCTCAGAGTGAGCAGGGTGCAACATATAAGGAGAAAGCAATGAAAACGCGTATATTCGTAGCCCTTGGCGTCATCGCCGTAGCCGTAATGTTAGTCGTTAGTTTCGCACCGGCAGTATGGGCACAAGGCCCAGGAAGTGGGGCCGGTATGGGTCAGGCACAAGGGCGCGGGCGGGGTAACGACCAGGGAATGGGACAAGCGCGCGGCGGTAAGGGCAACCCGATGGGCGGCGCAGAGCAATCGCTCGTGGGCGTAGCCGCGCAGCAGCTGAGTATGGAACGAACCGATCTGGTGGCGCAACTTCAGGGCGGCAAAACGATTGCCGATGTTGCCAAGGAAAAGAATGTTGCGCTCGACACCATCGTCAATGCCTTCGTCGCAACCCGCCAGGAACGCCTGGCCCAGGCAGTCGCCAATGGCACTATGACCCAGGCTGAAGCCGATGGTCGGCTTGCGGCAGCGCGAGCAACCAGCACCGCCCGCTTAAGCCAGCCCTGGTCGCCACAGCAGGGAGTTGGTTCCGGCCACGGCAGCGCAGGCGGTAACTGCGACAACGCGGGCAATGGGCCAATGCGCAACCACTAGCACATAGATGTACCTGCACGTAGTATGCAATGCAGTGACACCAGCTTGGGAGGCTGGTGTCACTGCATTGTACAGCGTTATGTAACGCTCGGGAGCTGCGCCGCATCTCATAATTAGAATGTTCTTCATTGCTATTCGATGTGCTTGCGGCAGCAACAAAGACGCGAAAACCAATCGCACCCTGCGTGTACAGTGAGGGATCACATGAGTCAACGCATTTTAGTTGTCGATGACGATAAACATATTGTTCGGCTGGTGCAATCATACCTGGAACAGGCTGGGTATCAGGTGCTAACAGCATTTGATGGGGCAGCTGCACTGCGCGTGATTCGCACCGACCGCCCCGACTTGGCAGTGCTCGATGTCATGCTGCCCGACCAGGATGGCTGGGCGATTACCCGTGCCGTGCGCAGCGATGCCAATATGGCAAATCTGCCAATTATTATGTTAACTGCGCGCGTTGAGGAAACCGACCGCATCATTGGCCTTGAGCTTGGCGCCGACGATTACGTGCCAAAACCCTTCAACCCGCGCGAGCTGGTTGCGCGGGTGCGGGCCGTTTTGCGCCGCAGCGGCAGCACCCCCACAGCAGCACACGTCCTCGAACAGCATGGGCTACGGCTCGACCTCGATCGCCACCGCGTCACGCGCGACGGCCAGCTAATCGATGTCACACCAACCGAATTCGATCTGCTCAAAGTGCTGATGGAATACCCCGGCCATGCGTTCACCCGCGCCGAGCTAATTGAAAAGGGGCTTGGCTACACCTACGACGGCCTCGACCGCGGCATTGATAGCCATATTAAAAACCTGCGTAAGAAAATCGAACCCGACCCGATCAACCCGATCTACATCGAAACCGTCTATGGAGTGGGCTACCGCCTGGCAATGGCATAAACAATGAATAAACTCTGGATTCAACTGACGGTTGCTTTTGGCCTGGTAACGCTCACGGGTGTGCTCATCGTAGCGCTACTCACGAACATGCAGGTCAGTAGCGAATTTCGCAGCTTTGTGGCCCAGAGCCAGGTACAAGGCTCGCCGCTGCTCAGCGAATTGAGCGATTATTACGCGCAGCACGCCAGCTGGCAGGGTGCCGAAACGCTCCTGCGCGAGTTCACCGCCACGCGGCGCGGCGCAATCGGGCGCGGCGGCCCGAGCATTGTGCTAGCCGATTCTAGCGGGCACATCATCTATAGCGATACCCCAAACCAGGTAGGCACCACCCTCGCGCCCGCCGACCGGGCGGCGGCAACTGCCATACCAGCGAATGGGCAAACGGCAGGCTACCTGCTGATACGCGCTGGCGCAGGGGGCGCGATGTCGCCCGCCGGGCAGCAATTCCTCGCGCGGGTGAATCGCTCGTTGCTACAGGCTGGCGTACTTGCCGGTGTCCTGGGGCTGATCCTGGGATTGATCATTGCGCGTAATCTCGCCGCGCCGCTCAGCCGTCTTTCAACCGCTGCGGGCCAGGTGGCGCAGGGAAAATTCGACCAGCGCGTACCCATCGCCGGGGCCGCTGAGGTAGCCGATGTCGCGCGTGCATTTAATGATATGGCTGCCGGGCTGCAGCAATCCGAGCAGCTGCGCCAACATATGATCGCCGACATTGCCCACGAGCTGCGCACGCCCTTAACCGTAATTCAAGGCAACCTGCGCGCTTTACTCGACGATGTGTACCCACTTGAGAAGGGCGAAATAGCGACGATTTATGATGAAACCATTGTGCTTAACCGGCTGGTGAGTGATTTGCGCGAGCTCGCCAAGGCCGAAGCGGGCCAGCTTGAGCTGCACATGCACCCGCTCGACACATCAGCGCTGTTACGCAGTGCGCTTGCGCCCTTCGAGGTGAACGCAGCGGCTCAGGGCATTGCCATAGCAACTCAACTGCCTGCCACCCTGCCAACTGCCCAGGCCGACCCCGAGCGCGTGCGGCAGGTGCTGCGCAACCTGCTGGCGAATGCCTTACGCTATACCCCGGCTGGCGGCACTATTACACTCAGTGCTGCACAAGCGGCCAACGCCGGCTGGCTGCGGGTTGCCGTGTGCGATACAGGCGCAGGGATTGCCGCCGCCGACCTACCTCACGTCTTCGAGCGATTCTGGCGCGCGGATCGTTCGCGCTCGCGCGATCAGGGCGGGGCTGGGCTGGGGCTAGCC
Source organism: Chloroflexi bacterium SZAS-1 (assembly GCA_018266315.1). GTDB lineage: Bacteria > Chloroflexota > Chloroflexia > Chloroflexales > Roseiflexaceae > Kouleothrix. The sequence continues at coordinate 62,273 of JAFEAS010000091.1, forward strand.
ATTGCAAAACAGATCGTTGAAGCCCATGGCGGGCAGATCGGTGCCACCAGTGAGCCTAGCCAGGGGAGTGAGTTTTGGTTCACGCTGCCGATTGCGGATATGTAGAACCACATTCCTCCAACGCTTCTGCCCACACTAATGCAAAAAGGCAGCCTCACTCAATAGCATTACGTAAGGCTGCCCTTCACCTACATCCTACAGTGTTTATCCTCAATCGGTAGTAAGCTATATACCCGCCCTGCTGTTACGCATGCTCATACCCAACAACCCGCTGCCCAGTGTTCACAATCACGAGATCGTTCACAACCGTAACCGGGAATTGATCGAGATTACGCGGTGCTGGCCCGCGCACGTACTGGCTGTTGCGCTCGAAGGTTGAGCCGTGGCATGGGCAAATAAAGCGCTTTTCCGATACAATATAGGGCACCAGACAGCCAAGGTGGGTGCACACCTGGTAGATCGCAATCAGGTTTGCCGTGTTCACCAAACCATCGGCATTTGGCGCTGGCTGTACCGATGCATCGGGCGCAACTTTCACAACATAGAATTTACCATCCGCAATTAATACCGGCGCGTCGTCAATCTTAAAAGAACTCGCTGGCTGGGTTAGCGTAAACGCACCGCCAAATGTTCCTGCGGGAATGCGCGGGTACGCAAAGCCGCCGCTGATGGGGTAGCTCTTCGCGCCTGTAGCAGCATTAAGTGTCGCAGGCAAAAGCTTGCCAACCAGTAGATCGCTGGTTGGATCGGGCGATGTCAGTGTTACAATCCCGCCAGCCGTAAACAACGCCGCCGACCCTGCCAGGGCATAGGCTAAAAACTCACGGCGGCTGGAACCAGGCGTAGCTGGCGCAGCACCGGCCGCTACCTGCACGCGGCGACCCGCGTTATATCGCACACTCATCACTTACTCCTTTCGTCGCGCCGCCACTATAGCGCGTGACGATCTCCAAATACATAGGCTCCTTTCCTATCTTGAAGGCACTCGCGCTAACGGCTAGCAAGATTAGCAGCGACCAAGATTGGATCCCATACCGGCGCAAACGGCGGGGCATAGCTTAAATCCAACTCAGCCAACTGCTCCGTTGTCCAGCCCGCATGCAGCGCCGCCGCCAGCGTATCGATCCGCTTGGATACACCTTCGCGGCCAACGATCTGGCCACCCAGAAGCTTGTGTGTGTCCTGCTCGAATACAAGCTTGACATGAATAGGCTGGTGCCCCGGCATATAGTGCGCGCGCGAATTGGCCGTTGCCACAACGCTGGCGGCGTTATACCCTTCGGCACGAGCGCGCAGTTCCGAAAGCCCAGTACCCGCAGCATGCAGGTCGAATACTTTCACAACCGATGTTCCAACGATGCCGCCAAAGCGCTCGTCGCCGCCAGCAGCATTAGCCCCGGCAACTTTACCCTGCTTATTGGCAGTGCTGCCGAGCGGCACATAGGCTGGTCGGCCCATTACCAGATGCTGCGCCTCGGCAACATCGCCTGCGGCCCAGATACCGGTAATATTTGTGCGCTGATGATCATCAACTGCCACCGCACCGGTTGGGCCAAGGGCGATGCCAGCGGCCCGCGCCAGCCCAACACTAGGCTTCACGCCAACGCTCACAATCACAATATCGGCGGCAATATGCTGGTCGCCTGCCAACACTTCGCGCACCCGCTCGCTACCAGCAAATGCCTCAACCGCGCAATCCAGCCGAACATCAACCCCTTGGGCGGTCAGCTCAGCCTGAATATGGGCTGCCATCTCAGCATCGAGGGTTGGCAACACTTGGCCGGTCGCCTCAAGCAATGTAATATGCATATGATGTGCTGCGAGCGCTTCTGCCAACTCCAGGCCAATATAGCCACCACCAACAATCACTCCACGTTCTGGGCGGTGCTCGTCGATCCATTGGCGAATCGCAACCGCATCTTCAACTGTGCGCAAGGTGAAGATGCCCGGCAATTGCAGCCCCGCTAGCGCTGGGCGCGCCGAGGCACCACCAGTCGTCAGAATCATGCGATCCCATTGGTCGGTAAATTCGTGCCCAGTATCCAGGTTGCGAACCACCACCGTTTGTGCGGCGGAGTCGATCGCCAACACCTGGTGCTTCACATGGGCGGTAATGCCCTGTGCAGCGAATTGCGCGGGTGTGCGCACAATAACATCGTTAATCTGCGGGATTTCACCTTTGATAAAATAAGGAAAGCCGCATGAGCCATAGCTGACAAAGCCCGACTGCTCGTAAACGATAATATCTAGCTGTTTGTTGGTGCGCCGCGCTTTAGCCGCCGCGCTCATCCCGGCAGCCACGCCGCCAACCACAATCAATCGTTCAGGCATCCTCAGCACCTCCTGCTGCAAGGTTTTACCGGCGGTTCAGCATCACGCGCCTGGCTCGGGCGAAAGCAGCTCGGCGGTGTAGGTAACCTCAATATCGGGCGAAAGCGAAGCGCGCACCGAGCAATATTTGTTTAACGACAGATCAATTGCGCGATCAAGTCGTTCCTGGCTTAGCGTACCCGCCTGCACCTGGAAGCGCAGATGAATATGCTGGTACGCCCACGGTGGGTCAGCAGCCTGGTCGGCGGTAACTTGCACCGCTAGCCGCACCAGCTGCGCGCGCTGTTTCTGAAGAATTTCAACGACATCGTGCGCGGCGCACGCCGCCAACGATATCAGTAGCGTTTCAGAAGGCTTGACACCAACATCGCTTGGTGGCGAAAGCACCATGCTGTGCCCGGCGCTATCAACTCCCAAGAAACGTTGTCGCTCGATCCAGGTTAAATCAATCTGTGCCATGAAGAAACCCCTTATAATTTTTCAGCGATTACCCAAACTGCGAATTTGCCATCGCGCTCAACCCGCACGCGCCCACCACACGCTATAACCATTGCGCTTATTTCATCGGCGGTGGCGAAATAACTGCCCATCAGGGCCAGGCGTTCGGCCAGCGCCACCAGCTTCACCACAGCAAGCGCAATATCCGGTTCCTCGATCACCAAACGACCACCCGGCTTTACTACGCGCACCAGCTCACCAATAGCGGCGCGCTGGTTAGCGAAGTGATGCAGCGCATCGACCACCACAACCCGATCGAATTGATCATCAGCGAAGGGTAGCCGGTTCACATCACTCTGTAGCGCGCTCAAGCCCTTTGCCTGCGCCTGGCGTAACATTGGCTGCGAACGATCGAGCAGCACGACATTCCCAGCAAACGGCCGTAGCTGGTACGTGATGCGGCCGGTTCCGCCGCCAGCATCAAGCAGCCAGCCATTAGTTGGCAGCGCGAGCAATGCGTGCAGACGCGCGGGGTCGGGTGGCGCAATCAGCCGATCGTAGAGGGGTGCCAGCGCATCAAAATGTTCAATCACGGCTCGATCCTCGCGCGCATTCCACTATGCTGCCCAAAACGCCCGCCCGACAGGCGAAATAACAGATAATCCCAACTATTACCTAGCAAGTTCCCGACCCAGATTATGCGCAACACGCGCTCCATTGCAGCCGCCTGCGCCAGGCCATACACCGCCACCAGCTGGTTATAGTCCTCGCCAGTCGCCCCGCCCGCTTCGGCCCACCGCTGCGCATAAATCAGCGCAGGCAATTCGGCTGTGGGTACATGGTGCAGGTTGCCACCCAATAACAACGCTATTTCATCGGGAGGCAGCCCATTGAGCTGGGCAGCCTGCGCATGAAAGCGAGCGCAGTAGTGGCATTGATTGACAGAAGTAACTACCAGCATCAGCCGCTCACGCAGCGCTGTGCTCACAGGCGCGTCGGGGTGGCCGCGCTGTGCAACGATTTGGCGTAGATCGTGCCAGAGCTGCGCGGCATTATGGTAATACCGCCGCCGAAATGCAGAAGCTGAATGCGCCACCTTACGACCTCACCTGTACGCGATCAGCCCAAGCTGGAAAACCAGGTATTGAAGCTACCGTCATCACTATTAGCGGCGTGTTGCTGGTGACCGTGGGCGCGTGCTAATACCGAATATTCGATAGAGCGGGCAAAAGCCAATTGCACCAGTTGCAAGCATAAGCAAGCCAGCTATGCCTGCAATAATCTGCCAGATCCCGGTAAGCGTAAACACCAGTGCAAACAATACTAACCCAACAACGATGCGAATCCCGCGATCGAGGCTGCCTTCGTTTAACGATAACATCTTACAACTCCTTAGCACACATTACTCCACATCTATTTGATGCACCTCGCGCCAGCGGGTTACATGCCCCACGAGAAAAGCAAATTCGTGGGCGGCGTTGCCTTGCCGAACCGCACGATCAACACGCTATGCGCCGGACTTGGTGTAACACATACCTGTAACGCTAGCGTATCGATCTGCATCAAACGCATAGCCGGTGCGACCTGTGTAGCACTGGTACTGGAGAAGTCGCCTGAACGAAAGAGATCGTATGATGAAGCGAACATTGTGGATGTTACTCGCAAGCCTACTACTGCTAGCGGCATGTGGCAATCAGCCTGCCCCGGCAGCAATAGCTCCTGCTGGGGCAGCAGTGACCAACATCACCGTACAGGATTTAAAAACACAGCTCGGTGGCAAGGAGCATATCTTTTTGCTCGATGTCCGCTCAGCCGAGGAATACACCAATGATGGACATGTTGCCGGTTCAACCCTTATCCCTTTGCCCGACTTGGCTCGCCGTGCCAGCGAGCTGCCGACCGATCGACCGATCGTGTGTATCTGTCGTTCGGGCAACCGCAGCACCACGGCATGTAACCAGCTGGCGAACCAGGGCTTTACTCAGCTGCGCAACGTGCAAGGCGGCATGATCGCATGGGGCCAGGCCGGGTACCCAATTGCCTATGGGCAATAGTACCAAATCTTGTTGAATACATGTATCAGGCACGACGTATGACGCACGACAAAGCCAAATACTAAGTGCAAAGAGATGCTGCTTGGGCAAGCAAAAGTCCTATCATTATAAAACGTTGTGGGGGTGGTTGTACCACCCCCACAACGTGTCACAGGATAAAATCTATGAACGCGGCACACGGCCACGCGGCGTGAACCCTCAGCCAACGGGGCCACAGGCTGGTGCAGTGCTATCGGTGCCGCTACTCCCACTGGTGGCAAACAGCGAAAGCGCACGCTTAACCGACATGCTTGCACAGCGCGGGCACACGACCTGATCGGCATTGCTCATACTGCGTACCAGCTTCTCGAAATGTTCGCCGCATGCCTGGCAGGTATATTCGTATAATGGCATTCGTTACGTACCTCGTTACACTGAATGAGACACAGGCTCAGCAACCACTGGCAGCTGATTCAATGCACGTTGCAAACGTGCCCGAACCTCCACCGCCAGCTCAGCAAGGTCGGCGCGCTGAACCAGCGAAAATTGCGCCTCAGGGTCGATGGCCGAAACAGTGACGCCCTGGCCTTGATCGGCATAGACAATAACGTTACAGGGCAATAGCAGGCCAATCTCTGGTTCAGCGGTAAGTGCACGATGCGCCAGCGGTGGGTTGCACGCGCCCAGAATGACATAGGGCGGCATATCGGCACCAAGCTTCTGTTTTAATGTCGCCTGGACATCGATGCTCGTTAATACGCCAAAGCCCTCGGTTTTGAGCGCGGCTGTCACCGCTTCCACAGCTTCGGTGTAAGCAAGCGGTGTAGTAATGCTAAATCCATATGTATGCTGATGCATCGAATATTGCTCCTTCCCCAGGTGGCCCAGCTTAGTGCTGATGCGACATCGTCTCTTCCGGCACGTTCGCCTGGCTGGCAATATTCCGACCAATACCAAGCAGCTGATAGAGCGGGCAATAGCCAAGCGCCGACGTCGCTAGAAAGATCAAGCCAATACCGCCGACAATAATCGTCCAGATACCGTGCAAGAAAAACAGCGCCAGTACCGCCAGCGGAGCCACCAACATCAGCCGAATATCACGATCGCGGGTGCTCATATTTTCGCGAAACATTCCCAGCTTCCTTTCCATATACACGCTAACCTGTTTCCATATATGAGATGCCGCCTGGCAGCAAAAGGTTACATGCTACAGCTGTGATTTTTAGGAACTTTATTCCGCGCAAAGGCGAAAGTTCCAAACCAAGGCCTGCTATCATTCGGGTAACCCTTGTACAGCGCTGTTTGCCAGGCTCTATGTAACCTGCGTATTCTGTAGTGCATCAATTTGGTAACAGGCTAAGTATCTCTTCCCATAGACGGTGGCGAATGTCTTTCGCCATCAATCGACAAGCAGCACCCAGCGCAGTACAATGTGCGCAAGCACATACTGCGCCGGGCCGCAGTGGCCTACGCGAATGGGGAGAACGATATCGTGCCTGGACCAACGATTGATCTACAAGTATACCCAAATGAGGCCGCGCTGCTCGAAGGGTTACGCGCGGGTGAACCCGATGCCTGTACTTGCATGGTAAAGCGTTTTGCTCCACTGATCTATACCAAAGCGCTGCGCATGCTTGGCGATGCCGATGAGGCCGAAAATATTTTGCAACAGACCTTCATCAAAGCGTGCGATAAATTTACGAGCTTTGAAGAGCGCAGCGGGTTAGGTACCTGGCTCTATCGCATCGCTACCAATGAAGCACTGATGCAGCTGCGCCGACGCGAATATACCGATACAATTGAAACCCTTGATGAAGCTATTCAACCCGCTGATTTGCCACAAAACCTGCAGGCCTGGCCGATTGATCCGGCCGGCGCTGTGTTGAATGATGAACTGCGTAGCCAGCTAGAGCAAGCACTTGCCGCGCTCCCTGAGAGCCTACGCATTGTGTTCAGGCTGCGCGAGCTCGATGGGTTGAGTACTGAAGAAGCTGCCGCAGCATTAGGGCTGGGCGAAAGCGCCGTGAAAGTTCGGCTGCACCGCGCGCGTTTGCGACTGCGCGAGCTACTGGCCGATTACATGGCTGGGGAGGGCACAAACGTATGAGCAATACCCATACGCACGATAATTTCACTCGTTGCCAACAGCTCCTTGGGCAGCTCAATGAGTATGCCGATGGCGAGCTTGCCATAGATCTATGCCACGAGCTTGAGCTGCATCTCACCGATTGCACCGATTGCAAGATCGTGTTCGATACACTCACCAAAACGATTAAACTGTATCATTTGCTTGATGAAAACCCAGAAGCGATACCAGCGGGTGTTGAGGAGCGGTTATTGCGGCGCTTAAATCTCGTAAGCTCATAGCGGTGCGCTGTCGTAGCAAAAAAACGAAACCAGGCGGGCTGCCCGACCCGCCTGGCATCGTGAAGGAGGGAGAAAGGTCGCCCTGCCAAACTTCCCGCACCGCAGCTTGCAAGTTGTTTGACATCGCACGGGTATTATTGAGCCGCTAGCTGAAGTTGAAGTGAGCCGAAGATAAAGTATAGATGAGAGCCTATAGCTCAGCGTAACCCGCTAATTCAACCACCGAAGATGGCGTAGTATCGCGAAAACGGCTCACACTAATGCGCCTGAGCAGCACCAACGACACTCCTAACGCCAGTGCTTCAATCAGAAAGACGGTTGTGTACGCGGCCAGGGTGTTGCCCGTCAGCGCCTTAATCCCATCGCGCACTACACCGCTCAACAGCGTGCCGCAGAAACGCGCCAGCGCATCGGCCATCCCCCAGGCACCAATAAACGCCCCAACCTTCCCGGCGATCGTCATATCGAGCATGAGCGAAATATTCGTTGCAGTAGAAATGCCACTGCCAAAACCGAAAATAATGAGGGCAACCATCAGCAGCGACTTGATACCCATCAGGCCGCTCAGCGCAATCAGCACCAAGCCTGCGGCAGCAATAACGCCACCAATTGCCGCCGCGCGTCCCTTCCCAACCCAGCGAATGAGCCGGTTAGTGAGCAGCAGCGCTACCAACAGGGCAATGCCCCAAATACTGGTGTACTCGGTAGTGCGACTAACGGGTACGCCAAAAACATCGGCAGCATAGGGTTCGAGCAGCAAATCTTGCCCAAGCAGTGCGATCAGCAACACCACCAGATAGACAAAGAACAGCCGCGCCTGGGGGTTCGTACCAATCATACGCAGCATCGCCGGGAAAGACTGGCGCTCGCCGGTGTGCGCGCTGCCACCGCGCCGTTCGAGCCCAAACAGCCCAAGTAAGCCGAGCAGAACAGCTACCGCCGATACACCATAAAACACACGATACAGCGCGGCAATACCTTCCGCGCTTAGCGGGTTCGCACTATACGGTCGCAAAAAGCGCGCCACAACAATGGCGGTGACAATCACACTGGTGATCAGCATAAACCACATCACGCCAACCGTGCGGGCGCGGTGCTCTTCACCTGCCAGGTCGGTTGCGAGCGACAGGTACGAAACCGTAGCGAAATTAAAGCCCATGCCCCACGCGCCAAAGGCCAGCAGGCCAAGCGGTAAACCCAGCGCCATGTTGCTATGCATAAGGAAGGCTGCGCTGGGAGCCAATGCTGCACCGCCGGCACACATCAGCAGCCCAAGCAAAATATACGGCGAGCGCCGATACCCATACAGCGGATGCTGATCGGAATACGCGCCGATCCATACCTGAATTGGCGAAAATACATAGGGTAGCGATACCAGGATTGCCACTAAGGTAGCCGCCAATCCCAGCTCGCTAATCATGATGCGATTGAGCGTACTATTGATTGGCACCAGCGTCATGGCTACCGCCATGTGCAGCATACCCAGGCGCACAATTTTGGTGAACGGCATAGTTACGATAATACTTTCACTTCAGAACTTTCACTACTCGGCGGCGCTCAGCAACAACTTTGCCTGCGGGCGCGGCTACAGCACTTTCGTCACATCCAACCAGCCTGGGCGATCCGTATTCGCCGCTTCGATCGCCGACTGTGAGCCAAGCACGACCACCAGCCCACGATCGGCAACTTGATCGAGCGCATCCGCAAACAGCTTGAAATCGCTTGCGGTTGTCGCTAGAATTTCTTCGCGGATGCGCTGGCGAATTTCGTCGGTATCGCCAACCAGGTAGCGCACCATCGAGCTATAGCCCTTCGCATCTGGCAGCTGGTACGCATCGACATCGCCAATTGTGCCAATGATACTCCGCTCCAGCTCAAGTGGACTCAGCTCTAACTCGCGGAGAAAGGTACTTGTCTGATCATAGACATCCAGCGTCGCCGCCAGGTTGGGGTCGCGGTACGAAAGGAATGTGAACCCGCCCGAGCGCTGATCAAATACGCTAAAGCCGCCGTAGGCGCCGCCCTGCACCCGTACTTTTTCCCATAGCCAGGTGGTGCGCAAATACTTGGCAATGACCGATGCGGCACCCTTCGGCTTATAGCCCAGCTTGTAAATATCGGCACCCTTTCCAACATAGTTCACCTGCGCGGGAATAGTAAGGCCCTCGAAGCGCGGCCCCTGGCTTAAAAGCCAGCGTTCGGCGGCAGCGGCAGTGGTTGGCAGGGTTGCAAGAAAATCGCTCAGCTGCGGACTGAAAGCCTGCCAATGCTCAGCGTCGGTAGTGACATTGCACAGCATCGTGCTGCGATTCACCAGGGTCAGGCGAATTTGCTCAAGCGCCGACCGCACACCAGGCCAATCGGCATCCACAGCCTGGGCCAGCTGGCGCAGGAAGAACAGATAGCTCAGCCCACCAATCTGCTCGGCGGCCCAATCGGCCTCATTAAAGTTCGCGCGCAGGCGCGTGTTCACCACTGCGTGCCCGCCCGGCACCAGCCGCCCTTCCTGGGCAGCTTTTTCCTCAAGTACGATCTGGCGGAACCGCTCCTGGTTATCGAGATTCACATCAAGCAGCACATCGCGCACAATCGCCAGCAGATCATTGGCTTTGGCCGGGGTTGCTTTCGCGCGCAGGAACATCCAGGTTGCAGCCTGCTGCGAGCCACGCACCACTGATGTGAGGTTTTGCGCCCATAGCCCGCCACTCGTGCGCCCAATGCGCTGGGTAAGCTGCACAAAATCCTCGCTGCTTGTGCCCATTTCGAGCAGGGCGCGCCCAAACAGCGCCACATAGGGCAGCAGGTCGGTGGGCAGCAAATGCAGGTTTAAGCC
>JAFEAS010000091.1:72322-84728 GCA_018266315.1 Chloroflexi bacterium SZAS-1
AATTGGTACATGCTTGTTTTCACGCGCGAGGTCGGCCAGCGTCAGGCTCGGTAGCTTTGCCAGCTCCTCAGGCGCATCGGGCGTTTCCTGGGCCAGCTTAAGCGCACGCATCTGCTCAGCAATGGCGGCAAGGTCAGCCGCATCCATTGTGGCGCGTACAGCATCGATGCGCGCGTGCTCGGTTTCAGCATCGCGCCGTGCTTGCTCAGGGTCAGGCTTCAGCACGACGGTTGCGCGGTGCTGGTTATCGAGGAAGTAGTGCCCCAGCAAGCCTTCGAAGTAACGCTCGCCATGTGCCAGCCGCGCTTTTAACGCTGTCAGCGGTGCCTCGAATGCCAGCGGTGCGAATGGGTCGCGATCGTGCAGCCAGGAACCCAGAGCGCGCAGCATGAGCGCAATACCGCGCGGAAACGAGCCGGTATTGTTTTCGCGCAGACTAAACTCAACCGTGTTCATCGCCGCATCAATCGTCTCGGGTGCAATTCCGTTCTGCGCGAGCTGCGTCAGGGTTTGCAGAATGAGTGCCTCAACCGCATCGGCATCCGCTACATCAATACCCTTCAAGCCCACTGAGAACATCATCTGGCGCAACGCATCGATCAGCCCACCGCCCGTGACATCCTCGCCCAGCCCCGAGTCGATCAGCGCTTTGCGGAGCGGCGAGGCGGGTGTACCCAGCAGCACATATGAAAGAATGCCCAGCCCCAGGTCAGTTTCAGTATCGGTAATCTCGTCGAGCATCCAGTTGACCGTTACCATGGCTTTTTTCTCGCCAGCGGCCTCGGTACCCGCATAAGTACGCACCAGGCGGCGCGGCTCGTCAAAGCGCGGCTGCAGCGCGACGGATGTGTCGACATCGTTAGGTTCAAACTCACCCAGGTACGCATCAAGCAGCTTGAGCCGCTCGGTCGGGTCGTCGTCACCATAGAAAAAGATTCGCGCATTCGATGGATGATAGTGATTGCGATGGAAATCGACAAATTGCGCGTAGGTCAGGTCGGGAATATGCCGCGGGTTGCCGCCCGAATCGACGCCATATGTATTATCGGGATACAATGCCTGCTGCGATTGTTCCGCCAGTACACTATCGGGCGAAGAGTAGGCACCCTTCATTTCGTTATACACCACACCCTTAAAGCTCAGCGCGCCATCGGGTGCATCAAGCTCGTAGTGCCAGCCTTCTTGCTGCAGCACCTGAGGCGTGAGCTGCGGGAAGAATACGGCGTCGAGATAAACATCGATCAGGTTATAAAAATCCTGGGTATTCTGGCTCGCCACCGGGTAGCAGGTTTTGTCGGGGTAGGTCATGGCATTAACGAAGGTTTGCAGCGACCCTTTGATCAGCTCGACAAATGGCTCTTTGATCGGGTATTTGCGCGAGCCGCACAGCACCGAGTGCTCGAGAATATGCGCCACGCCGGTTGAATCGCTGGGGGGCGTGCGGAAGGTAATGCCAAAAACCTTGTTCTCGTCGTCGTTTTGCAGCGATAGCAGATCGGCGCCTGTTTTGGCGTGCCGATAGAGCTTTGCGTGCGTGTTAAGCTCGGGAATATCACGCTCTTCAACCAGCTCGAAGCCAAATATCGTCATTCGTTTATCCTTGTCTATCGCATACTTTCACTACCACTCGGCTGCGCCCGGTTGCGAACAGCGGCATTGATGCAAGCAAGGTATTGGGCACTTTGTACCGCCCTATTGTACCAGATTCAAACGCTTGGATGAGTTGCGGCCTAGGCCTACACACCATATAATCATGCCACTCTTACCCCGCGGAGCACAAAAATCACCAAGACAATGAAGAATTTGCTTGAGTAAGCGAAAGTTCTATTGAAGAAGCGCTATGCCAGATACCGAGCTATGCTTTCTGCCAGCGAATGTGCTGGCCCGCCACATCCGCAACCGTGATACCTCGGCCTACGAAGTTATGCAGGCCCACCTCGCCCAGATCGAGCGCGTCAATCCGCTGGTCAATGCAATTGTGACGCTGCTACCCGAGCAAGCACTCGCCCAGGCCAAGGCGACCGATGCTGCCCTGGCGCGTGGGGCGGCGGTTGGCCCGCTTGGTGGGCTGCCAATTGCGCACAAGGATATGTTCAATACACGCGGCATCCGCACGACCTACGGCTCGCCAATCTACCACGATTTTGTGCCAGCCCAGAACGACCTGATTATTGAGCGGCTGCAAGCGGCAGGTGCGATTACGATTGGAAAAACGAACGTGCCTGAATTTGGCGCAGGCTCACACACCTTCAACCCAGTATTTGGTGCCACACACAATCCCTACGATCTGGGCAAAACCTGTGGTGGTAGCAGCGGCGGTGCGGCTGTTGCGCTGGCCTGCGGCATGATCCCGATCGCCGATGGCAGCGATGTGGGCGGTTCGTTGCGTAACCCGGCGGGCTATTGCAATGTCGTGGGCCTACGGCCAGCGCCGGGGCGTGTGCCCGATTATCCCAGTAGTATGGCCTGGGCCACGCTGGGAGTCGCTGGGCCAATGGCCCGCACAGTTGAAGATATTGCCCTGCTGCTGAGCGCCATCGCTGGCCCCGATGCCCGTGCGCCACTATCGATCGCTGAGCCAGGCAGTACGTTTGCTCGCCCGCTCGCGCGCAATTTCGCGGGCGTGCGAGTGGCCTGGGGCCGCACACTGGGTGGCTTGCCCATCAACCCGCGCATGACCGCCGCGCTGGATGCGCAACAGCACGTCTTCACTGGGCTAGGCTGCATCGTCGAAGAGGCTGAAGCCGATTGGAGCGATGCCGACGAAATATTCAAGGTTTTACGCGCCTGGAGCTTCGAGAGCGGCTTACACCAAGAGCTTATACAGCACCGCGACCAGCTAAAAGACACCGTAATCTGGAATATCGAGCAGGGCCAGCAGCTGAGCGGCCCGCAGCTCGCCTGGGCCGAGCGCAAGCGCACCGAGCTGTATCTGCGCCTGTACAGCTTCATGCAGCGCTACGAATTTCTGCTGCTACCGGTGAGCCAGATCCCGCCTTTCGATATCGATCTGCCCTACCCGAGCGCGATCAACGGCGTGCCGATGGCAACCTATATCGACTGGATGCGCTCGTGCTATTACGTGAGCGCATCCGGGCTACCGGCAATCAGCGTGCCCTGCGGTTTCACACCTGAAGGGCTGCCGGTGGGGCTACAAATCGTCGGGCGGCACCAGGATGAGCTGGGCGTGTTACAGCTTGCCTACGCTTTTGAGCAGGCCACCGGGTTCGGGCAAATACGACCTAGAATAGCAATGCTGCCAGATTAGAAGCGCCACCACTCCTAGCGACTTCGCGTCACGCCAATGCGCGGGCAATACGCGGCTACCGGGCATTCGCTACAACGCGGTGAGGTGGGGTGACAGATATTCTGCCCCAGCGTAACCAGCAACCCATTGATTACCAGCCAATACTCGGGTGGTAATTTCGCCCGCAGCGCCATCTCGGTTGCTTCCGGGTCTTTCGTTTGCACATAGCCCCAGCGGTTGCAAATACGATGGACATGCGTATCGACACAGATGCCGGGCAGCCCGTAACCGGCTGTGAGTACTAAGTTCGCCGTTTTGCGACCAACGCCTGGCAAGTCTAACAACTCGTCTAACGTTCGCGGAACCTCGCCGCCATAACGTTCGAGCAACAGTGCAGATACCTGGCGAATACTGCGCGCCTTGGTGCGGTAGAAGCCCACCGGGTAAATCAGCTCAGCAATCCGTGCTTCGCTGAGCGCGAGCATTGCGGCGGGTGTATCGGCGGCGGCGAATAGGCGCGGAGCTACCACGGCAGTCAGTGTATCTTTCGTGCGCAGGCTCAAGATCGTCGCAATGAGAATATGAAACGGCGTGCGGCTGGCCTCGCCCATTGCATCGATGAGGGGCTGCTCGAAGCGCGGCATGGTTTCGCGCAAGAGCCTCATAACTGTGTGAATATCAAAATCTGTTGTGTTCATAGGTGTGTTGTGTTTCTGCGCTGCTGCCAAAAGCGAAAGTCTTATATATGCTATGGACGAAGCGATGTGCCGGTGGTATCATGAGAAATAATTAGCGGTAGTTCTTGGCTGCATATTACTGCCAAACAAGCTTGGATATATGTAAGCTGCCTATGGTGCGAATAGTGCATCAGGGGCTAATCTCAGCTCATTCCAACTTCTTCATATACCTACTAAAGAAGGAAGTGGCTTGCAATCCTCGCCATACATTTTACCGCTGGTTGTCACGGCGCTCCTCTTAATACCGATCGCATTTCTTTTACGGCGGCGACGCGGCGCGCCCGGTGTAGGCCCACTGTCGATACTCATCTTTGGCATAGCGCTGTGGTCGTTGTCATACGCGTTCAGCCTGGCACAAACCGTAGTATCTGCGCAGCTCTTCTGGGTTAATGTGTCCTACCTGGGTATCGTCCTGGTACCTGCTAGCTGGCTCGCCTTCGCGCTTGAGTATGTTGGATTAGGGACGTGGCTCACCCGCCGACGGCTGGCGCTGCTCGCCATCGAGCCACTGCTGGCATTGGTGCTAGCATTCACTAACAATTTCCACTTCTTGTTTCGCTCGCAAATTCGGCTAGTGGATGTAAACGCTTATCTGGTGCTCGATTCGGTGCTTGGCCCGGTCTTCTGGGTTCACACACTCTATTCCTATCTGCTGCTCGGCTGGGGCACCTTTCTACTGCTGCGCAATGTTGTACAGATGCCACGCGTGTACCGGCGACAAGCCAGCCCATTGCTCATTGCTGTTTGCACCCCCTGGCTCGGGAATATTATCTATCTGAATGGACTCAATCCGTTTCCTTATTTCGACTTTACGCCATTTGCATTTAGCATTAGTGCTATCGCGTTAGCCTGGGATCTCCTTCGCTTCCACCTATTCGAGATTGTACCAGTTGCGCGCAGCACCGTGCTTGAAAAAATGGATGACGGTGTGTTCGTCATCGACGCTTACAATCGTCTCATCGATATTAACCCGGCTGCGCAGCGCCTCAGCAACAAACCTACCAGCGCGATACTTGGACGCCCCGTAGCCGAGGCGTTTGCCGATTGGGCTGAGATTATCGAACGGTATCGTGCAGTCCACGAAGCCCACGATGAACTGACGACCGGTGAAGGCGAAGCGGCGCGCTCGTTCGATCTACGCATCTCCCCCTTACACGATCGGCAAGGCCGCTTGACCGGGCGGATCATTGTGTTTCGTGATATTACCGAGCGTAAACATGCGGCGGCAGCGCTGCGCCGCCAGAATGAAGAGCTGACGGCCCTGGCGCACGAAAATGCGCAGCTGTACACCGCAGTTCAGCAGGAACTAGCCGAGCGCAAGCAAACCGAAGTGCTGCTCTACCAGGCGAAAGAAGCTGCCGAAGTGGCT
Organism: Chloroflexi bacterium SZAS-1; assembly: GCA_018266315.1. Classification (GTDB taxonomy): domain Bacteria; phylum Chloroflexota; class Chloroflexia; order Chloroflexales; family Roseiflexaceae; genus Kouleothrix. Next base: position 77,676 of record JAFEAS010000091.1, read on the forward strand.
AATCGGGCAAAAAGTCGCTTCCTGTCGAATATGAGCCATGAGCTACGCACACCACTGAATGCTATTCTGGGCTATGCAGATTTGTTGCAGCTTCAAATAGCCCAGCAGATCTACGACAGCCTTAGCGACGATATTGAACGAATTCAGCTAGCGGGCCGTCACCTGCTCGGGCTAATCAGCGACATTCTTGATATTACGCAAATCGAGGCAAATAAAATCGAGCTGCACTTTTCTCATTTCGATACTACCGACATGATCGATAGTCTGGTCTCGATCATCCGCCCGCTGGCTGCGAAGAATGGCAACACGCTCACGATTGAGGCTCCAGCTGAAAGCATACCAATGTACGGCGATCTCACAAGGGTGCGCCAGGTGCTGTTAAACATTTTAGCTAATGCCACCAAGTTTACTGAAAATGGCAATATCATCTTGCGGGTAAGCCTGGATAATTCGCTGCATACTAGCATTCCCGCTGGTACCCCACCATCTGCTAACAGTATAGCGCAACATTTCATAACATTTCAGGTTATTGATACTGGGATTGGTATGACCTACGAGCAACAACAGCAGCTGTTTCGGGAATTTGTGCAGGTTGATGATGCTTCAACGCGCAGATATGGGGGCAGTGGGCTTGGCCTTGCGATCAGCCACCGCCTTTGCCAGCTAATGGGTGGGGATATTTATGTCGCAAGTGATTCGGGGAAAGGGTCAACCTTTACAATTCGTCTGCCAGTCCATGGTATCAGCACCGATCCAACAGCGGCGGAAACATTCGATACCAGGCCGGTGTAAGCTTGGAAGTGTTCTCCATGTCGTGATAGCGCAACCAGATGATACACCAGGCAACCAGGGATGCAAACGAATTGAAAATTATGAACCGAATGCGGCAATATTCAGATTCATGAGTACAATCATCGTTCCTTTCAAGGCAGTAACCCGCAGCTCGGTAGTACCATATGGCAATGCCGCACAGGTAAAACTACCGAGTGCATCAATCACTATTGTCGCAACTAACGCCCCATGTTGACGTAGCTCAACTAGCGCCCCTTCCCAATGCGCCTGGTCGGTAGCGACCAATTGACCTTGCAAGCTCGCCAGGCCGTCGGTGCGCGGCTGAATGTCCAGAAAGATCGTGACATCGCCAGCTTCGGCGATAATCGGCCCAGCACCAGCACCGCGCAGCACTGTGGCCTGGCCGAGCATTAGCCGGGCATAGCGCGCCGCCTGCGCAAATGGGCGCACCGTGGGCATGACTGTGGTTTCCTTCGCCGCAAACATCGCGTAAAAATCATTAAGTTCACCCTGGCAGCGCACGCACACATTCAGATGATTGGTCATTCTGGCAGTAGCCTCAGCCGAAAGCTCGCTCGTAGCATACTGAGCTAGCAGATCAGGCGTGGGGCAATCCCATCGATAGAGCGTACCCGTGAGCTGCTGTTCAAGCGTGCGCGCCGCCCTCAGGCGCTCGGTACAGTGTGGGCAGATCGCCAGGTGCTTCAACACCGCATGTTCGGCGACCCCATCCAGGGCTTCCGAAAGCTGATCATCATTGATTGGTGGTGGCATGCGACATTGCATGACGTCCTCATTTGAAGGGTTATTCCTGTTCATTGTATAAATATAAATACAAATTTACCGAAAATATCACGTATTATTTGATACACCCAACAATTGGCGCAGCGTATAATCATGACGCAAAATACGGCGAATACGATACAGATCGATTGAAATCGCGCGTTCGTCGGCCCAATAGCCCGGGTATGCCTGCATAATCTCGCGTGGCCGCAGCTGTTCGACAAACACGCAATGGGCAAGCAGCCGATCGTGCTCACCTGGTAAGATAGCCGCAACACGGCTGGCTACTTGTTCAGCATCAACCCGTTCCATAAGATCGGGGGTTTGCGCAATGCTCGCCTGTTGCTCAAGCGAAATTGTTTGCCCACGCTGTTGATCACGCATATACAGCGTTACTGCCGTAAATGTACACTGCCGCAAATAGCGCAGCACTTGTGGCAGCGAGGCAAAGCCTGCAAATTTCGCACCGCGCAACGCAAAGAAAAACTTACTCCATGCCTGGCTCGCAAAGTATTCAGGCGATTCTTGCGCGAACGTAAATTGAGGGTGACGTACCACCCAGTGTTGCACTTGGCGTTCATACACCCGATACACAGCGGTAAACGCGTCAGGCGCACCATCGGTGAGTGCACGGCGAAACAGCTCGAAACAGAACTGCGTGTCGCTCGGTTCATGCCGGTTGAATTTCGCCGTTTCGGTTGCACAAAGCCGCGCCAGCTCTTCGGTTGAAAGGTGTGCTGCACTCGACACGGAGCACCTCGATGATGTGCACTGCGGCGTTGGCGAAACTGCTCTATTGTATACGATAAATCTGCCCCAAAATTTGCCAGTCTCAACGTTCAATAGGTAAGCAATATTCCACATTCTGTTGTACAAGCCACCAATCCATCATTTCATCGCGCTATGTATGCCATAGTACCTGTTTGTAGCACATATTGTTTGTGAACATATCGCTATGACCGAACAGCAATCGATTGCCACACCAGCAGAACTTGCCGAGGCGCTTGTTGCATCACCAGCGCTATTGCCCGAGCTGGTGCAATCGCTGAACGACACCGAGGCGGCTGAGCTTGTTCAGGCCTTAAAGAGCGAGGCCGACCGGCACTGGTGGATCAACGCTAACCAGTCGCTGATATTTGCTGACCTGATTGTGCAGATTGGGCAGCTGCGTGGCGATACCTGGCAGCTGGCGCTTGGCACAATGGCGCGCGGCGACGCACTCAAGTTTGTGGGCAATATTCACGAGGCGTGGGAGCTGCTAGCGCGCGCCGGGGATTTGTTCGCCAGCATTAGTGATGAGGTTGGCTGGGCGCGCACCCGAATTGGGCGGCTCGTTATATGCACCGATCTTCAGCGCGTCCCCGAGGCGCTGGCCGATGCCGAGCGCGCCCGCGCCATCTTTATTCAGCACCATACGCACGAGAAATTGCTTATTCTTGATCTGAATACCGCGATTGTTTATAACCTCCTGGGCAAACAGCATCAGGCGGTCAGGCTATACGAGCACGTGCTGGAACTCGCCACAGCGCTGGGCGGCAACAGCCTGCGCTATCTTCGCTTAGCGCATAATTGCCTGGGGAATGCCTATAACGCGCTTGGCGATTTTCGCCAGGCTATTGCCCATTACGAGCTTGCGTATCAGCTTTTCCTCGAACACCACGAGCATCGCGCCGCCGCAATTGCGCAGCTCAACCTTGCCCATATTGCGATTGCGCAAGGGAACTATCGCCGCGCCTTGTGTATGCTGCACCAGGCACGCGATTTATTGCGCGCCGAACAATTACAGCTCGATGCGACAAATGTTGAGCGCGATATGATTGAGTGCTATCTCGCGCTGAATCGCTACGCCGAAGCGCGTGATCTGGCGCGCAGCATTGCTTCAATCTATCGCACCACTGGGTCGGCGTACCGCGAAGGAGTGACACTGGTACATCTCGCGTCGGCAGAAGCTGGCCTGAACAACCCTGCTGCGGCCCTGGATGCGCTCCATACCGCCGATACGATTTTTGCTGCGCTCGGTGCCCACACCTGGCAGGCAACAACACAGCTGCGCCGGGGGAAAATTGCACTTGCCCAGGGCGCAACCGATGCCGCTGAACCTTTGATTCAGACGGCTACGACGTACTTTACGCAGCATTGCGAGCAAATGCAGGCGGCGAGCGCCACGCTGCTTCGGGCCGAGGTACACCTGCGCAAACACGAAACTTCACTGGCGCAACAGGCGGCAGCCCATTCGCTGGCAGTTGCGCGCACCAATAATGCGGCCGCGTTACGCTACTCGGCGCATGTGCTGCTTGGCCGCATTGCCGAAAGTCGGCAGCAACGCGGGCGCGCAGTTCAGCACTACCGGGCAGCAGCCACCATCGTCGAGCGCATCGAGCGCGGGCTATCTATCACTTTACGCCCCGATTTCCTCGATGATAAAAGCGATGGATTTCGCGCACTTATGCGCCTTCAATTAGAGGCTAACCAGGCAGCGAGCGCTTTTGAAACTCTTGAGCGCACAAAGTCGCTCACGTGGTTGGGCTACCTTGCCAATCGTGATCAGCTGCGCTGGGCGGCAGACTCGCCGCAAACTCACGCCCTGCTTGCGGCGCTCAACCAGCTACGCGAAGAGCACCAGTGGTATTACCGGCTGGCATATGCGCCGGAAACTGAGCTTGAGCAGCAGACACAATCAATTGATTCGGCCCACGCACGGCGCGAGGTTGCGCTCCGCGAGCAGCGCATGCGCACAATTACCGAGCAGCTTTACTTAGCGGCGGGGGATGCTGTACAAGCACAGGTGATACCGCCACTCCTACGCGACATTCAGGCCCGGCTCGCCGCCAACACGCTTATGCTCGAATACTATTGCGACGGGGAGACGATTGTTGTCTATTGTGTCAATGCTGAGTCGATCAGGGTGTATAGATTGCCGATAACCCTTTCCGAGGTACAGCAGCGCATCCGCCAGTTGCAGCTAAACCTCGCAGCGGCCTTGAAATTGGGGCCAGAAGCGGCAAGTAAGCCAAGTATGCTGGCAATTATGCAGCGGGTGTTGCAGCAACTCTTCACTAATCTGCTTGGCCCTTGCCAGGCACTTATAGCGCGGTATCACCAGCTCGTGATTGTGCCCTTCGGTATGCTTCATTATGTGCCATTCCATTTACTCCATGCCACATCAGGGTATTTGTTTGAGCAGCACGAAGTCGTTGTTTTGCCTGCGGCGAGCCTGCTGCTGCGCCAGCCGATTACGCGCCCAGCAGGGGCATTAGCCCTCGCCTACTCGTGGGAACAACGTTTACCTGGCACCCACAACGAAGCGCAGCTGGTACAACAGCTATTTGGCGGCACCGTGCTGCAAGAAGGTGCGGCAATACGCAAAGCACTGCATAGCGCACCAGTCCAGATTCTCCATATTGCAACCCATGGAGAGCATCGCCTCGATCGGCCCGATTTATCGTATCTTCAGCTTGCTGATGGGCAAATGTATACCGACGACCTGTTTCAGCATGATCTCAGCTACGAATTAGTGACGTTGAGTGGCTGCGAAACGGGGCGAGCCACTAGTGTGGGCGGTGATGAACTGATTGGCCTCGGGCGGGGATTTTTATATACCGGCGCGGCGTCGCTCATTACGAGTCTTTGGCGCGTGGGCGATGAAAGCACCACCAGCCTCATGAGCGATCTGTATCAGTCGTTGCGTGCGGGTGCTTCGAAGGCAGCAGCGCTGCGCGCCGCGCAAGTACGTGCGCTCCAGCATAGTGCGGGACTTCACCCAGCCTTCTGGGGCGCGTTTCAGCTGATTGGCCACGCCGGGCCATTATCGCAACCAGCAGCGTACAGCTAGCGAAAGGAGCTTGTATGGACTCGCCAGCGAATCCCTCACCACGAAGAACTATGTATTTCCAGCCTGGCATTATTCGCCTGTTGATTGAGCATCCTGCCGAATTTGAGCGTGGACAACTCTTAGAAGCGCAGCAACAACTGGGGCTGGCGTTACCCAGCAATGCCCAGCTGCTAGTTGAGCAGATCGCCACATTTGTTCATCCCTCAGGCAAACGGCAGCGGCGCGGCAATTGCCAGCCACGACAAAGTGCATTTTCAGTAGTACCGTATCGTGTGCCAGAATTAGCAGAATACACCCTGCCAAACATTCGCGACCTGATCACTATTATTAATCGGCTGAACACGCAAATTTTGGAACAAAAGGAAGCCACTGGAGACGTGCTAGCGCGGATTGCCTCGCCCGATTGGCTTTCGGCACCATCCCCAGAAAATACCGGCGGTGGCGGGCCTGGTGCGCGGCCTGTTCCCGCCAGTATCGCGCCCGAATTCTTTACCAGCGAGGTTGATACCGCTGGGACACCATTTTGCTTTCAAGCAGCTGCACTTCCAGATTTTCAGCCGCGGGCCACAACCCGTGCCGTCGATGTTGCTATTCTAGATACTGCATACCCCACCGACGCCTTGATCGATGCGTACAATCGATTTTCAGCGCAACATCCAGTTATTCGCAGCTTGCTCGAGCCAGATGGGGCTGGTGGTTTGAAGCGGCTGACGGTTCATACAGCCGCAGAGATCGGCATCACCCTCCCTGCGCCAGGCGAAATAAAAGTTGAACGCCATAATTATCCGATGAATGACCATGGGTTGTTTGTCGCTGGTATTGTTCATTCAACTGCACCTACCGCCCAGCTGCACCTCTACCAGGTGCTAAACGAGTACGGCGTAGGTTCTACCCAGGGCATTGCGCGTACACTTCAGCAAATTGCCCAGCAGCAAGCCGCCATTCCCGCAGAGAAGCGGCGACCGTTAGTAGTGAATTGCAGCCTGATGATTGTGATGCCGCTCCCCGGCCAGCGCAAGCTCGACGCTTCTGAAAACGATGATCTAGTGAGCTGGGAGCTTTTCAACAAGAGCGAAGCCGAGCTTCAGCCCGAGGATTGGTACTTGCTCGATCAGTTATGCCTCGACCTCGACTGGGCTTGCGACGCACTGCGCGACAACGGCGTACTCGTTATTGCCGCCGCTGGTAATGATGCCAATAATGGCAGCGATGTAAACGGGGGTGGCCGACCGCGGGCGCGTTTCCCGGCAGCCTTTTCAAGCGTAGAAGGTATTGGCGCGCTCGAAAAAAATAGCACCGTCATGACCGGGTATTCAAATCAATCTGACCGGCCAGCATACAAGGGCATTGCAACGCTGGGTGGCAATGCTACAGTAACGCTTAATAGCGCAAACGAAATTATTGATAGCGCGACCGTGCCAGGCATGGGTGTACTTGGCGCGTATATTGGCGCATTCCCTGGCGATAAGCCGAATGGCTTCCCAGGAACCCAGGACAGCGACTACCCTCTGCTTGAGAATACTACCGGCTGGGCCTGGTGGGCAGGCACATCGTTTGCGTCACCCGCGATTGCGGGTAGTGCGGCTGCGTTAATTGGGCATGGGCTTCCTCCTGCATCGGCAATTGCGGCTATTCGCGCGGCCCAG
>JAFEAS010000092.1:0-16882 GCA_018266315.1 Chloroflexi bacterium SZAS-1
CAACGTGTTCATGCAGTTCGACCGCGCCACAATGCAGCCGCTGCCACGCCCCTCAGTTGATACGGGCATGGGCCTTGAGCGCATGTCAATGGTGATGCAAGGCGTAAAAGCGAACTACGACACCGATGTGTTCATTCCAATTATTGAGCGCACGATTGCCTTACTTGGCAGCGACGAAGCTCACTATCGCGCGCATTTCGCCCCCTACCGCGCCGTGGCAGATCACAGCCGCGCCGTAGCATTCCTGATCGCCGATGGCGTACTGCCAGGCAACACCGGGCGCTCGTATGTGTTGCGCCGCATTCTGCGCCGCGCGGCCTACCAGGGCCGCACCGTCGGCTTCGACAAGCCATTCCTGGCCGACGTAATTGCGACGGTCGTCGACCAGATGGGCGCGGCCTACCCCGAACTACAGCAGCGCCGCCAGTTCATTCTCGAAACGACTGATGGCGAAGAGCGCCAGTTCCTGCGCACACTGGCCGGTGGTATCAGCCGCCTGGGCGCGGTGATTAGCCAGGTGCAGGCATCTGGTAGCACGGTGTTGCCTGGCGAAGATGCCTTTACCCTGAAAGACACCTATGGCTTCCCGCTCGATTTGACCCAGAAGATTGCCACTGAGCAGGGGCTGGCTGTTGACGAAGCCGCCTACGACCGCGCAATGGCCGAGCAGCGCACGCGCAGTCGCGCCGCCACACAGTTCAAGCGTGCTGCCGAAGCCGAGATATGGAGCGAATTCGAGCTGCCAGCCACCGAGTTTATTGGCTACGAGCACTATAGCGGCACCGGGCAGGTACTGGCGCTGGTGGCAGGCGGCGATTCGGTGAGCGCCGCGAGTGCGGGCCAGGCGGTGCAATTGGTGCTCAACCGCACACCATTTTATGCCGAGAGCGGTGGGCAAGTTGGCGATACTGGGGTGCTGATTGGCCCGCATGGGCGCGTGCATGTGACCGATACCCAGCGACCACTGCCCGGCATTACCGTGCACTACGGCACCGTCGATGAAGGCACCATCGCGCTCCGCGATGCGGTTGAGGCGTATGTCGATGCCGAGCGCCGCCGCGACGTTATGCGCAACCACACGGCAACACACCTGTTGCACCACGCGCTGCGCGATGTGCTTGGCACCCATGCCGCCCAGGCTGGCTCGCTGGTTGCGCCCGATCGGCTGCGCTTCGATTTCACCCACAACCGGCAGGTAACGCCCGAGCAGCAGCGCGACATTGAGCGGCGCATCAATGCCTGGGTGCGCGCCGATACCCCAGTAGAATGGGAAGTGACCGACTACCAGCGCGCGATTGATCGCGGTGCTATGGCACTGTTCGGCGAGAAATATGGCGACCGCGTGCGTATGGTGACCGTCGGCTGCGCTGATGATGGCGTGGCAGGGCACGACCACCTGATGTGTTCGCGCGAGCTATGCGGCGGTATCCATGTCGCGCGCACTGGCGAGATCGGCTTCTTCCGCATTATTGGCGAAAGCAGCGTGGCCGGTGGCATACGGCGCATTGAGGCGCTCACCGGCGCAGCCGCAGAACAATGGGTCGATGCGCAATCTGGCGCACTGCGCGATCTCGCGGCTCGGCTCGGCGTACCCACGGCCCAGGCGCTGGAAAAGCTTGACGCATTGCTCAACGAAACGAAACAGCGCCAGCAGGATCTCGACAAGCTACGTGCGCAATCGGCACGCGGCGCACTGGAAGGGCTGCTGAGCCAGGTGCAACAGCAAAACGGCGTGCCCTTCCTGGCGGCCCGTGTCGAGGCTGCCGATGCGACGCGCCTGCGCGAAATGGGCGACTGGTTGCGCGATAAGCTTGGCAGCGGCGTGGTGGTGCTCGGCACAGTTATTGGCGAGAAACCGCAAATTCTGGCCGTTGTCACGCCCGATCTGGTGAAGCGCGGCTTACATGCGGGTAATATCGTCAAAGCGCTGGCCCAGGTGATGGGCGGCGGCGGCGGCGGGCGACCCGACATGGCCCAGGCTGGGGGCCGTGATACTGCCAAGCTCGATGAAGCGCTGGCCCAGGTAGCGCGGCTGATCAGCGAACAAGCTGGATAGCGCGTTCATTACAGGGGAGATTCGCCATAGGGATGCGAAAGGCTATGTTCTGCCCATCATCATTCGCCTTTAGCACGTATTGGCGTGCGCATCCTGAACGCTGGAAGTGAGGTCGTGAAATGTCTACCGCTGACGATGCGATACTAGCGCTAACACCCGACGATACCGTTGATACGGTGTTGGCCCAGGTGCGCGCCAAGCACTCGCCAATTGTACAAGTGCTCGTTCCACCTGCCACTGGCGCGCTACAGGCCCCGCGCGGCTTCGAGCGCCTGCGCCGCGCACTCGATGCAGAAGGCATTACGCTCCTGGTTTTCAGCGCCGACGAGCAGGTTATTGCTGCCGCCAGGCGGAATAATATCGATAGCTTCCTGATTGACGATGGCCGCGCGAAACGCCCGCCGCTGCCGCCACGCGAGCGCAGCACCCGACCAATTCCCCAGCCACAGATCGACCCGCGCGATGCAGAATTCATCGACGCACTCGGCCAGGTGCCTGCCCGCGACCGCTATGCCGACGACCCTGATGCCGACCTGTACGCCGCACTCGATGATTTTTCCGATGCGGCGCAAGAATATGAGCGCACCGAGCGGCGGCCTACCTCCGACGATGAGTTTGCTGCCGCGCTCGATGATTGGTCGGTGGGCGATGCCGAGCCGCCGCGCGAACGAACCACTCGGCGTTACACCGCTGCCGATATCGATCTTGATGAGGATCCACGCGCGCGGCCAACCGCCAGCCGACGCCGGGCGACTGGCGCACGCGACGCCTACGACGATGCCGCGCGCTACCCAGTACGGCGCAGCCCACTACCGCTGATACTCATCGCGTTGCTGCTCTTGCTGCTCGCCGCCGGTGCAGCCTGGATGCTCAGCAACCGTACTACCGTGCAGGTAGCACTCCCCGTCTCCGCCGCGGGCGATCACCCATTCAAGGGCGAAATCATTCCGCTCGACGCATCGGGCAATGGCAGTGGCGCAGCGGTACAGGCCGCGCCGGTCACTGCCGACGCCGAGGCCAGCGTGACCGGCACGGTACAGAACGAAACGCTCTCGCCATCGGGCACGGCTAAAGGCGAAGTTACCATTGTCAACACAATCGAGAGTGCGGTTCCGCTGCCCAAAGGCTCGGAATTCATTGGTACAAACGCCAAGGGTGAAGAGGTTCGCTTCACGCTCGACAACGATTCCACGGTGCCACCTGCGCAAACCACTGCCAGCCTGGCTGGCCGCAGCACAACCTATGGGCAGATCAATGTAGCGATTACCGCGCGGTCACCTGGCAGCGCATCGAATGTTGGCGAAAACACAATTAAGAAGATACTCATTCCCGGTCAGCAGCCGATTGTGAGCGATACTAGCAACTTCCTCATTCGTAATGCCGCAATTGGCGGTGGCAGCGAAGCACCACAGCGCATCGTCACCCAAGCCGATGTTGAAGCTGCACTGGGGCAGGTGCTTACTGCGCTCTACGATACCGGCGTCCAGCAGCTGCGCGCCGCAATCGACGAAAGTAAATTTGGCATCGACGCCACCACTATTACTCCATCCACAGCAGCGCTGAGCAACAACGAAGGCTACGAGCCGTTGGTCGTAGAGCCAGCTGTCGGCCAGCCGGTGGCCGACCCGAATAACCCGACCTTTCGCATCACTGCACGGGCCAGCTTCAAAGCCCTGGCAACGCCCCGCGGCAAATCGGTAGCTGACCAGCTTGGCACCGTGGTACGCGATTATTTCGCGCAGCGCAGCGACAGCCCTTGTAAAGCTGGTGAAACACCCTCGCAAGAGGTACAGCAGATTCATTGGGATGGCGAGCGGCTAACCATTGATGGCGTGCAGCGCTGCAATGCGGCGGGTGGGCTTTCTGCCGAGACACTGGCAAAAGTGAAAGACGCGCTGCGCGGCCAATCGCGCGAAGCCGCCGAAGCCGGGCTGCGCAGCCTGCAGCAACAAGGGCTGATTGGCGATTTCCAGCTGCCCAATCGTGCTAATTTCCCTGGCTTTGGGTTCCTGATCAATGTAGACGTAGGCCAGCCAGCTGCGCCGCAGCCCACACCCGGAGCAACTCAATGAGCACTGAGCCGGGCCGGGTGCTCGCGCTCGACGTTGGTGGGCGGCGCATTGGGGTTGCCCTCAGCGATACGCGCCGTCTGCTCGCCACACCGCTCACCACCCTGCGCGCCGAGCCACGCCCACGCGCCCTCGCCGAGCTGGTAAAGCTTGCGCGCGATTACGAGGTGACTGATGTGGTGGTGGGGCTGCCGCTCACGCTGAACGGCGAGGTGGGGCCACAGGCCAAGCTGGTGCAGGCATTTGCCGACCAGCTCAAAGCCCAGCTCAACGTGCCCGTACATCTCTTCGACGAGCGCCTGACTACCGTGGCCGCCGAGCGTATGATGGTTGAGCTAGGATTGCGACCCGAGCAGCGTAAGGCCCGCATTGATGAGGTAGCCGCATCAATTATTCTGCAAGATTTCCTCGAGGCCAACCGCGAACGGGCTAATGCTCTGGACGAGCCGCAATTTGAGGACAATGGGTAGGGTACAGGCGCATCACTTCGCCTGGCAGCTTACAATCAAGCGCCCTGTGGTGAATAATCGGCAGCCGCTGGCAGCCCGCCCAGCGCCGTCGCCTGCAGCACGCTGCGCTCAACTGCCTGCGCCACAATATCAGCCGCAATTGCCCCCAGCACCGCCAGCGGCAGCGCAGACCGCTCGCCGGTGGCCAGCGCAAAAACCGTATCCCCGTCAAAGGGTGTATGCACTGGGCGAATAGTGCGCGCCAGGCCGTCCTGGGCCATCTGGGCAAGCTTATTCGTTTCAGCTTTTGAAAGCTGCGCATTCGTCGCGACAACTGCCAGCGTGGTATTACGCGCCATCAGCTGCAAGCCAGCCTGGTACGCGGGCTGGCGCAGTAAGTGCATTGCACCGGCGAACTGCCCGGTTTGCAGGTTGCGTGTGCCCGCCAAAATGCGGCCATCGCTGGCGCTGCACACATCGCCCCAGGCGTTACACACTACCAGCGCACCAATAATCGTTCCATCGGCCAGCGTTTCACTCCAGCTGCCCACACCGCTTTTCATTGCGCCAATTGGGCCAAGCAGCTTGCCCACCGCCGCCCCCGCGCCCACGCCAACACAGCCTTCGAGTGTGCTACTGCCAGCGGCATCACACGCCGCGCGCCCAAGCTCAGCCGTCGCCCAGCGGTCGGCACGGCCTACCAGCAGATCAAAAATTACCGCCGCTGGCACAATTGGGATGCGTGCCAGCCCGGTGTCGAAGCCAATATTGCGCGCATGCAGCCATTCGGCCACACCGCTCGCCGCCGCCAGGCCCAGCGCACTACCGCCACATAAGGCAATGGCATGCACCACCGCTACCATCGCCGTCGGGTCGAGCAGGTCGGTTTCGCGGGTGCCAGGGCCGCCGCCGCGGACATCAACGCCGCCAACCGCCCCGGCAGGCGTCAGCACTACCGTACAGCCGGTCAGCGCGTCGATGTCGTGGGCATGGCCGACGAGGACACCGGGCACATCAGTAATTGCAGGCATAGGGTTGTTGCTTATCCGTTTGGCGATGGCTTGGCAAGCAAGTCGTCGAGGAGCTGCTGCCACACTTCGAAGGGCTGTGCCCCGATGAGCAAGTGCCCATTAACCACAAATGTGGGCGTGCTGCGAATACCCAGAGCAGCGGCGGCGCGCATATCGTTTTCAATCTGGGAGGCAAACTGGTTGTTCTGCACACAGGCTTGCACTTGCGTCACATCAAGCTCTAGCGCCGCCGCATAGCCCAGCAACGTGTTAAAGTCGGCACTATCGCCCTGCCCCCACGCTTGAGTCGCGGCCCCGGCAAATAGCTGGTCGTGCATCGGCCAGAAGTTGCCCTGCGCCCCGGCACAATTCGCCACATGCGCGGCCAGAAGCGCGCCAGGGTGAATGCTTGTCAGCGGCAAATCGCGGTATTGAAAATATACCTTGCCGGTGTCAATGTAAGTCGCACGCAGTTTCGCATGTGTATCGCGCACAAAGCGCCCGCAGAATGGGCACTGGAAATCGCTATACTCAACCACCGTAATTGGGGCGTTCGGGTCGCCCTCGCTGCGTGGGTCAGCATTCGCGGGCTGGGGTTGTGCTACGCTGGTGCCTGCGCCTTTTGCCGTGGTCGGCGCTAAACGTCCGTTCGTGCTTCCAGCTGGCGCGGTGCTACACGCACTCAGGGCAAACGCAAGCGATACAACCAGCACACGCCCAAACCAGGCAATGCCGCGATGCCTGAGCACGAACATACTCATCGCTCAACCAGCTCAGCCGGATCGGGGCGGCGCGGGCGGCGATAGGCAGCTGCCGTGGAAGCCTGGCTGGCTGTGCCGGTATCGCCGCAGTATGGGCACACCGACCATGTCAGGTCAACCACCCGATCACAAGCACCGCAGCGGCGGCGCAGCGCAGTGTGGCAGTGCGGGCACACCACGAAATCAGGCTCAATTCCGCGCTGGCAATGCGGGCAGACATACTTTTCTTCTAAATCGCGGCGCAAATACTCTTCTTCGAGCGAGCGCTCATATTTCTCGGTTAAGGTCTGGCGGGGGCGCAGAATCATATGCAGCACCACGCCGGCGAAGGGCAGAAGTAATGCCAGCGCAACAGCCAGCACCTGTACAACTACATCTTCGCTGCGGGCATGGATATCGCGGTACGTCCACAGCACCGATGCCGCCCAGAGCAACACAATATATGCGCCGAGCGCCCAGCCTATAATCGTAAGAATAGGAACAACGTTTGTAATCAGCGACCGAATATCCAACGTTTCAACTCCTCGTGACCTGGCACATCGCCAGCATGCGACTGGCCGTTATTCTCGCGCACTCAGAAAAATTGTCAAGTGAGCTGGGCATATGCGCAGCTATAAGCGTGCGACATCGGCAGCGCGCAGCACGAACACGGTGGCCCCGCCTACTTGCACCTCAACAGGCGAGGGCGGGTAAAATTCGCCCGACTCAGCAACCGGGGGCAGCGGCGACACATAGCGCGTGCGCGTGTAGCAGTGCTCGCGAATATCTTGTAGCAGCGCCTCAAGCTGATGATCTTGCACGGCTATCAGCAGCGTTACATTCCCCTCGTGCAAAAACCCGCCTTCGCTACTGATGCGCGTCACACGATGGCCGTGTGTCGTAAGCGATTCGAGGAGTTCGCCAGCATCCTGGCGCTGCACGACTGCAAGCACTAATTTCATATTATTGCCTTCAGAGAACGATCTGTTCATTTAATCATAGGACTTTCGCTTCCTCGTTTACTTTCCTGCGGTAGCACGATACTTTTTCTTTGTTCTTGGTGATTTTTGCACGGAGCGCAAAACATCACCAAGAACATGAAGAATTTGCTTGAGTAAGCGAAAGTCCTAAATCAGTGAGATAGCGCCAATACACGGCAACACGAGCCGCTCACGTTGATCGGGCGCACGCGTACCAACACGAAACAGCTGCATTAGGGTTGCTCTGGGGCAGAAGCGATCATTTGAATATGCTCGATCCAGGGTTCGAGCGCGTGTGCTATTCGCCCGGCCAACGCTTCGATTGGCAGGCGTGCATCGAATGAACGCCAGCGCTCTGGCTCCTGCGCGATAAGCTTGCCATAGCCCTCGGCCACGCGCCGATGGTAGGCAACCTCACGAGCATCTAGCCGGTTCCACTCTAGCGAGACAGGGCGCGTGTCGGTATGTGGGCGCGGCAGATCGGAAGGCAGACTCAAGGCACCAGACGGGCGGCCCTGCTCCTGTTCCTGGCGCTTCCGGCGTTTGCGCTCCAGCCCTTCGTCAGCCGTAAGATCAAGGTAGATCGTAATGTCGGGCAGCAGCCCGCCCGTGGCAATTGCGGTGATCGTGCGCAGCTCATTCATATCGCGGCCCAGGCCATAGCCCTGGTAGGCATAGGTAGAATCAGCATAGCGATCGCACAGCACAATCCCACCCTGATCGAGGTAAGGCCGAATAACCTGATTAACCAGCTGGGCGCGCGCAGCGGAGAATAGCAGCATTTCGGTGGTGTCGGCCATTTCGGTGTGCTGCAGATCGAGCACAATGCGGCGAATAAGATCGCCAATGCGCGTTCCACCCGGCTCGCGCACCAGAACGACCGGGTAGCCCCGCGCATGGAGGTAGCTATACAGCAACCGTGCCTGGGTGCTTTTACCGCTACCTTCCGGGCCTTCGAATGTAACAAATAGGCTCATAGACGATGCAACGCGGGAATGCGCAAAATTATAGGGCTACTCCTCAGTGCGCATTCCCGGCCTTCCAAATCCTAGCCACGGTAGATTTTCACGCGACGGTTTGGTTCGCGCCCGCGGCTTTCCGAGTTCACATTATACCGCTCGGCAAGCTGATGCTGCAACCGGCGCACATAACTCTCGCGCGGTGTCAGTTCAACAGCACTGCGCTCACCATTCATCACTTTGGTAATTGCCTGCTCGGCTTCCATCATCGCATCAGTCAGCCGCTTACTGGTATCGCCATTGCTGCGGCGGGCTGCTGCTGGCATTACCGGCACAATGGTCAGCGCCTCTTCGTCATCGTCGCCGCCCTGCAGGTGAAACACATCGGCCAGCTGACGCTCCATCTGGGTAATGGTATTATTGCGCAGCACGTAGACTGGTACGCCGCGATCTTCGGCATGGCGGATGCGATCGGAGCCCTGGCGATAGTAGTTTTTGAGCGTCATCACCATCGTCGCTTCTTGCATGTCGCGCACGATCACGGCTGGCACTCGCAAGTTCGCAATCGCGCGCTCCAGCCGATCCCGGCTCACGCCGAACGGGTAGACTCGCTGCTGCGGCTGGCTTGCCGCCGGGCTAGCAATCGGCCCGATTCGGCGCTCGGCACGCGCGCGACCATTGCGCTCGGTGCGCTCAGCACGCCGCCCACCAAACGCGTTATGGTCGCCGCCATCGTAGGAGGAGGGAGCGCTGCTCCCTGGCACAATGTGCACCTGGCCATCGGCATCGCGCGAGCGCAGCTCGGCTTGCGGCTCTTCCCCGCGCAAAATGCTATCCACGGCGCTTGCGACATCGGTGTATACAAGCACCTGATCCCAGCTCTGAATTTCAACCAGTACATCGAACGTCGGCGGAGCCTTACGCTCAAGCACCGTCTTCTGGGTGCCGCGCCGCCGGGCCTCATCATCGCCCAGGGTTACCGCCTGGATGCCGCCAATCAAGTCGGAGAGGGTCGGGTTCGACATGAGATTATCGAGCGTATTGCCATGGGCCGTGCCAATTAGCTGCACACCGCGCTCGGCAATCGTGCGCGCCGCCAGTGCCTCAAGCTCGGTGCCAATCTCGTCGATAACGATCACCTCAGGCATGTGGTTTTCCACCGCCTCAATCATCACGCCGTGCTGCTCGGCGGGGCGTGGCACCTGCATGCGGCGGGCACGGCCAATACCAGGGTGCGGAATATCGCCATCACCAGCGATTTCATTCGATGTATCGACGATTACGACGCGCTTGCGTAAGTCTTCCGCAACCACACGCGCAGTTTCGCGCAGCATAGTAGTTTTGCCCACCCCCGGCTTGCCCAGAAGCAGCAAACTACGCCCAGACTCAACCAGATCGCGGATGATTGCGATTGTACCCAGCACAGCACGGCCCACGCGACATGTGAGGCCAATCACTTTGCCGCTACGGTTGCGAATTGCCGAAATGCGGTGCAGCGTGCGCGGGATGCCAGCGCGATTATCTTCCCCAAACGCGCCGATGCGTTGGATGACGTAGTCGATATCTTCCTGAAGCACCTCACGGTCGCTCAGAAAGCGCTCGCGCCCGCGGTAGCGCGCTTCAGGCAGCCGCCCGAGATCCATCACAATTTCAAGTAAGTTTTCTTTATCATCGGGGCCGTCTTCAATCGATTGACGAATATGTAAAGGCAGGGTATCAAGCAACAGGTCGATGTTGCTCGTAATGCTGCGTGGCTCTGTCATAGTACCTCGCATCCTCACAATGCAGTGAGGAGATGGTCGGGATCGGACCGCGTGGTTCTGGCCGTGGCTCAAGGGCCGGGAGCAGGCTCGGGCGGCGTACCGCAACGGTCGTTTGCTTGAAGAGCAAGGCTTGCTCGCCGATCGGCTGGAAGCCGAGATCGCTGGCAGGCGCGAGTAATTCGCTCTGGTATTCGCGGAGCAAGAGATAGACCGGCAGAGTATCGGTAATTTGCCCGAGGCCAAAACGCAGCACATCGGTCACAATATCGCGCGACTCAGGATGAATAAGCAGGGTAAAAACATGCGCCGCCGGGCCGCTCACCAGCCGCAGCGCCGCAGTCAAGTTATCGTCGTCGCCAAGCACCCACCCACGGCGTGGCGATCGGCGCCACCCCTCGGTAATGGGTAGTTGCCAATCACGAGCAACACGCGCCTCAGCATGCTGCACCAGGTGAGGTGTCATCATGCCATACAGCCGGTGAATTCCCCAATCGTTGCGGCGAGCCTGCGGGCGCATTGGCGCAACTGTTACACCCTGATCCCAATCGGGGCCTTCCAGTCGTAGCACAATCTGCTGCGTATAGCTCACAAAGCCCAGCTGGCGAAAAAGTTCGCGCAGCTCTTCGTGGCGCTGCGAAAGCGCCGCATATAAGCGCTGAATCCGCACCTGGCCAGCCTGCACGCATAATGCTTCAAGCAGACGAAACCAGGCATCCGGGTCGGTAGGGTTATCCCGACCACCGCCACCATAGGCCGAAAGCATGGCAATATCTTGCTCTGGCCGGCCACTACGGCTCACAGCCTGGGCTATAACACGCATCCCACGATCGCGATACACCAGGGTAGTTCCCTCGCGGCGGTTATCGAAGAGGCAGCGCAGCGCAAAGGTAAACTGGTGATGCGGGCGTGCCAGCATCGCCTCGTTGTACAACCATACCTGGCTGCGCGGTTTACGGCGTAATACCCAGAGATCTCCAGGTGCGACGGATCGAATCATAGTGTTGCGTTCTGCGTGTGAGCTATGTGTATGTCAAGCCTGGCGGCACCACTCGGCGCTCAAAATTCATAGCTCTAGAAAATAGCGATGGAAACGCTCATCGCCGGTAAGCTCAGGATGAAAGCAGGTTGCAAGCAAGTGGCCTTGCTGTGCGGCAACGATGCGCCCATCGTTAAGCGTCGCCAGTGTTGTTACCCCAGGGCCAGGGTTCTCAAGCACTGGTGCCCGAATAAACACGGTATTGAGCGGCTGATCGCCTAAGAGATCAATCGCCATATTTACTTCAAAGCTGTCGAGCTGGCGACCAAAGGCATTACGCCGAGCCGTAATATCCATCAATGCGAGTGCGGGCTGACCAGCCGGGCGTCCTTCGGCGATATGGCGGGCCAGTAAAATCGCGCCAGCACAGGTTCCCCAAATGGGCATGCCCGCCCGGCCGCGCGCACGAATTGGCTCAAGCAGATTGTAGAGTACTAATAACTTCCCAATGGCGGTGCTCTCACCACCTGGAATGATCAGACGCTCAACCTGTTCCAAATGTTTCGGCTGACGAACCTGGAGCGTAGGCGCACCAATGCGCTGAAGCATTTCTTCATGTTCGCGAAAATCGCCCTGGAGCGCGAGAATACCTATTGTCATAGCTCTGTGCGGTATACACTGTACAACGAAGGATACGCCTGGCACTCGGAACATTGCACAGCGTACATCAAAAATCCTTAATTGCGCTACCAGCCCCGCCCGGCCATAAGCTTATCTTGCGGCAGCGAGCTGACATTAATCCCAACCATTGGTTCGCCCAGACCCTTGCTCACTTCAGCAATAATTTCCGGCTCGTTAAAGTGCGTGGTGGCCTCAACAATCGCCCGCGCGCGCTTGGCTGGGTCGCCCGATTTGAAGATGCCCGAGCCAACGAACACGCCATCGACGCCGAGCTGCATCATCAAGGCGGCATCAGCCGGGGTAGCGATGCCACCAGCGGCGAAGTTGACAACTGGCATGCGGCCAGTTTCGGCAACGCCACGCACCAGATCGTAAGGTGCCTGAATATTCTTCGCGTAGGTAAACAGCTCGTCTTCGTCCATGCTGCGCAGGCGGCGAATTTCGGTATACACGGTACGCGCGTGGCGCACCGCCTCAACCACATCGCCGGTGCCAGCTTCGCCCTTGGTGCGCAGCATAGCCGCACCTTCGGCGACACGGCGCAATGCCTCGCCCAGGTTCCGGCAGCCACACACAAACGGTACCTTGAACTTATGCTTGTTGATATGGTGCTCTTCGTCAGCCGGCGTGAGCACTTCGCTTTCGTCAATATAGTCAATGCCAAGCGCTTCAAGAATCTGCGCTTCGACGAAATGGCCAATCCGGGCTTTCGCCATCACTGGGATGGTCACGGCTTCCATAATCCCCAGAATCATCTCGGGGTCGCTCATGCGGGCCACGCCGCCCTGCGCACGAATATCGGCAGGTACACGCTCAAGCGCCATCACGGCCACGGCACCGGCTTCTTCCGCAATCCGTGCCTGCTCGGGCGTTACCACGTCCATAATCACGCCGCCCTTAAGCATTTGCGCCAGGCCGGTTTTCGTCGTCCAGGTTGATTTATCCATCGCAACAAGCTCCTTGTGTTTTTTTCGCAGGGTTTGGCTGCCTGCATATTGTACCATACGCCTACCCGAGCGGCAATGGACAAACCCGCCGCCTAGGGCATGACAAAGGCCGAAACGCCGCTTTGTTCAGGCCCGAATAATGCCGCCATAATGCGGCGGAGCGCAATCTGATTTACTATTGCTCGTAACGATATGACCGTGAAGTTGAGTATCACCTGATATGCACATCTATACGTATTTTCCGATTCACCAGTAATAAACGCTGGCGACTGAAAGACAAACGCTTTCAGCCGCCAGTCTGGTATTTGGTTTATTCACGACCCAGAATTACCCCCAGCTGCTCACCCGATCGATCAATGCGCGACCTGCGCGGATCAGCTCCTGCTGGCGGCGTTCGAGCAACAGGTACGCGCCAACCAGCAGCAGCCCCAGCATACCCAACAGCACCCACTTATTCAGCGCCAATAACGGGTCGGCGCTCAGCCAAAGCACACCAATAACAAAGAAGACTAACCCGCCAACAAACGGCGCGCGCAGCTTCGCGAGTACGCCATAGCCCAGCAACGCCAGCGCCTCAACACACAGCCAGGCCGCATACGCCTGCGATTCTATCCCCTCAGTGCGTAGCGATTGCCCAAGGCTCACCCCCAGCATAAGTAGCAGCGCGCCAGTTTCGAGCAATTGCGCGAGCTGGCGCTGCTGCTGGAAGCGCCGTACACAAGCCCCGAGCGCCAACAAATACAGCCCGGCTGGTAGCACAAACCACTGCGGCTGGCGGAAGCCCCAATCGTAGAGCTGGCATAACCCGGCCACCACTAAGGCTCCCGCCGCAGCATATGCAAACACGGCGGCGCGCCGCCGTACAGCCATGGTTGCGAGCAGCAACGCACAGGTGGCAAGCGCGAATGTCAGCGGTGGCAGTGCAGCACCGCGCAGTACTGCGCTGGATAACGCAGCGGTAAGCAGCAGCCCAGCCGCCAATGGCCCATTGCTCAGTGGCATAGCCCACGGCGCTGCCCATACAGCGCGCGCTGTATGGGCTGATGTCGTTCGCGGGTGCTGTGCGACATATTCGATGGCCCAGCCCAGCATGCACAGCAGGAGCGCCTCGGCCACGCCCCAGGCCATGCTCCACAGCGGCCCCAGTGCAAGCACATGATGGAAGGCGGCCAAACCAATCGCCAGCATTGGCAGCGTGCCCCAGGCCGCCCAAGAATTATGACGAAGCGTGGCCCAGAGCGCTAGCAGTGCGGCCAAGCCAAAGCCAACGATTGCCAGCATATCATCAGCCCGCAGCGCAATCGTTAAAGCCCCCAAGCCGCTCAGGCAAGCCACCGCCGCCGCCGGTTGAATCGTGCTGAAACGCTGCGCCGGCTGTGCTTGCGCCTTCCGACTCGTCACCAGCGCCAGCACGCCCTGGAACCAGGCCGCGCCTAATAAGATCAGCGCTGCGCCCGCAGGCCGACCACCCGGCACCAGCCAGGCGGTACCGTTCAGCAGCGCTAGATCGAGCGCGAACAGCGCCGGGGCAGTGGCCCAGCGCAGCCGATAGAGCCAGCGCGCGGCAGTGTAAAGCGCAAGCATGGCTGCCCAGGTGAGCGTAGCCGCCCGAGCATCGCCAATAGTTGGCAGCGGCGCAAACGTAAGCAGCGCAAAGCCTACAAGCTCATACGGTGGCGCATAGCGCGCAGCCACGCGGCGCAGCGCCTGCCCTAGTAGCACAAGCCCGAGTGTCAGCGCTGCGATGATCAGGCCAAAGTCGGCAGTAGCTGGTCGCCAGCTGGTGAAGAACCCGCGCGTCGCCGCCAGCAGTAGTGCCGCTGCCAATAGCAGCGCCACCAGCGCCCCCGGCCAGGCCGCGCGCCACAGGCCACTTGCCAGCGCAAGCGTGCTTGCCAGAGCCAGCAGCATCAGCACCTGCCAGGGCTGCACTGCGCTCGCAAACGCCAGATCTGCCCCAATCAGCAGCAGCGTCACAGCGGCTGCCAGCGCGCCCCAGCCCAGCGCCGACCATGACCAATAGCGACCGACTCCGCGCCTTAGCCATGCGCCGCCAACAAAATAGACAGCCGCGAACCCTAACGCCAGCTCAGCCACTGGCCTCACGCCAGGATGCGGCATAAAGCGCACGAGCCAGGCCATCCCAGCCAGCGGCAGTATGCCCAATGTCGCCGCTGCCCACAGCTGGCTCCGATGCCGTAACGCCTGGTAGAACCCAATCACCGCCAGTCCGGTAAGTGTCGGCGCGTGCAGCCCCGGATGGCCGAATGCAGCCAGCACCGCAATCAGCGCCACAACGCTACCAACGACTTGGAGCGCCAGGTCGTATAGGCGGCGCTGGCGTAGCTCGGTTGCAGCAACAACGAATAGCGCGGCCAGAACCTGCTCGGCTAGCGCGCGTTCTTCTATTGCCCAGGCCACAACCCCCAGCAGCACCCAGCACCACGCCGCGAGCAGCGCGGCAGCACTGCCAAATGCCAGCGCCGTAACAATTTCGCGTACCGGCCGGGTTAACCACACTAACCGACCACGCTCAGCGGCCAGCACCGGCACCAGCGCCGCCGCCAGCAAGAGCGGCAGCCCCCAGCGCACGCTTACCGCATCACTCATACTACCGACAAGCGCAAACAGCATGAGCACCAGGGCACCGGCATACGCTGGTAGCACCCGCGCACCAGCACGCGGCTCAAGCGCCAGCGCCACGCCCAGGTACACCAGTAGCAGCAGCGCCGGTGCCACCGCCCACCACGGTGCCAGCGCCCCCCAGGTCGCCAGTGTGGCTAATAGCGCCAGCGGCGGCAATGCGGCGGCAGCCCACGCCCATACCATCCGCGGAGTAAGCAGCAGCGCCAGGGTGTAGAATCCGGCACCTGCCCACAGCGCACCGGCCAGCGCAGGCCGCGTCGGGTCGAACTCGCTGAGCAGCAGGCTGGCGAACAGCGCCAGCGGCGCACCGACATGCGCCACCCAGTGCGGCCCAGTCGCGAGCACGGCTGCACGCTGTTGCAACACCCGCGTAAGTGGCAATAGTGCCGCAAGCGTAAGCAACAGCGCGAATGGCAGCCAGGCCACATCCACCCCATCCACCCCATCCAGCGCAGCGAGTACCGCACTGGCTAAGCTCAGGCTAGCAGCGCCAGCATACAGCGGGCGACGCAATCGCCAGGCCGCCAGCATATAAATTGGTATACATAGCACCGAGGCCAGCAGCCAGCCCGAGCGCGGCGCAAGCTCAAGCAAGCCGGGCCGCGAAAGCGAAAAAGCCACCACCGGCACCAGCACACCGCCAACCGCCTGCAACCCCGCGCCTGCCCGGTCGAGGTCGGTGTTGCGGATGAGCCAGGCACCGCCCGCCCAGAAGCTGCTGCACACCCCCGCAATCAGGGCAAATTGTAGAATTGGCGAGAAGCTGGCCCAATTGAATACAATCAGAATCAGCGCTGAGATAAACAGCAAAAATGCGCCAAGAAAAAGCAGCGTCTGGCGCGTGCGTAACGCCAGCAGCGCCTGGCCGAAGCGGTCGCCGAGCGTGCGCCGTGGTTGAGGCGGCGGGACGGCAGGCACAGGTGGTACCGTCACCATAGCAGCTTCTCCCACGCCGGATACTGGCACAGTCCTTACGCCTGGTGCCGGGGCAGGTATTGGCGGCGAAACTGCGCTCGCGGCGGCAGCCGGTACCATCGGCATAACCGGCGCGAGTACCAGGCTGCGCTCAGCTGCCAGTAAACTGCGCAGCTCAGTTGCCGCCGCCGGGCTAATCTGCTGGGCTTGTTCCCAGCGTGCTAACAATGTATCGAACGCATTCAACGCGTCTATACGTGTAGGCTCAGCCCGCCGACCGCGCCGCACCAGCCAGCTCACCAGCGCAATGGCAAGCGCAACTGGCAGTACTAGACAAATGAGCGAAGTCATCAACCCTATGAACGTACTCATTCACGTTCCTTATACTTCATCGAGATGGCCGTGCGCCACCTGGCAACCAAGGCCAATGTGCTACATCAAGCGGGCTACATGTATAAACGAGACGCCATACCCAGAATTCGGACATGGCCAAAGGTTCAGGTGGATTTCAGCCGATTGTTCGTCGTAAAGGTATATGCAAACGTGTACACTACGCGATAACAATACGCCAATGTGTAGCGGCACCAGGCCCAAAAGCGAGGAAACTATGAACATTCACGAGCTGACCCTAGCTACCGCCAATCTGGCCGCGCTGAGCCATTTCTACACTCAGGTGCTGGGCTTACCCGCG
>JAFEAS010000092.1:16946-20971 GCA_018266315.1 Chloroflexi bacterium SZAS-1
CCCTACTACCATTTCGCGTTCAACATTCCATCCCAAAGCTTTGCCGCCGCCGAAACCTGGCTGCGCGCCCGCGGCCCGCTCCTGGCGGATCAATATGGTACTGATGTCTTTCATTCCACAAGCTGGAATGCCAGTATGGTCTACTTTCTCGACCCTGCTGGGAATATCCTGGAGCTGATTGCGCGGCACTCGCTAACCACCACGTTCGAGCCGCCATTCGGGCCGGAACACCTGCTCTGTGTCAGCGAAATTGGGGTAGTAACTGAGGATGTGGACGCAACCGCGCAAACGCTAGTGGGGGTTGGGCTGGCCGAATATCGCGGCCCGGGCAGCGATACCTTCAACGCAATCGGCAACGAGCAGGGGTTGTGCATCGTGGTGCGGCGCGGGCGGGTGTGGTTCCCCGAAACCGGGCGGCCCGCAGTGTTCGCCCCGCTCGACATGCTCGTATCAGTGGTGCCAGATGGCCCGCGCTATCAGCTGGTTGACATGCCACCCCAGGTTCGGCCAGCTGGGCATAGCTAAAAGCATTTTGTGGTTACAAACCATGCAATAAGCCGCTACCAGCCGCCCCGGCGAAGATCAGGCGATTGCCTGCCAGGCGGCGGCAACCTGCGCGCGCGTCTGATCAATCGTGCCACTATTGTCAATCACGACGCTGGCCTGGGCAATTTTTTCAGCCTGCGGCGGCTGTGCAGCAATGCGCATACGCGCCTCGTCTTCGCTCATACCGCGTGTTGTTATCAGCCGGGCCAGCTGCTGCTCGGGCGGGCAGCTCACCACCCAGATCGCGTCACACAGCGGTTTCCAGCCCGCTTCCAGCAGTTTAATCGCGTCGATGACGGCAACGGTGGGGTGTGCAGTGGCAGGCTGCCGGGCATAGTCCGTCGCCACAGCTTCCAGCCAACCGCGTATGCGGGCGCGCACCGCCGGGTGCACAATCTGCTCAAGCTGGCGTAACGCCGCCGGATCGTTGAAGACAATCGCGCCCAGTGTCCGCCGGTCGATCGGCCCGCCGGGTGCGCTCAAAATGCCGGAACCAAACGCCGCCACAATCTGAGCGTACACTGCTTCGCCGGGCTGCTGCAGATCGTGCGTCACCCGGTCGGCGTCGATAACGTGCGCGCCAAGCTCGCGCAGCATGGCCACCACCGTGCTTTTCCCACAGGCGATATTGCCCGTCAGTCCAATGAGATAGACGTTTTGATACGGCATGGGCAACTCTCACGCGCGACGAACCTCACCCTACAGATCAACGTATTCCTGCATTACGAGCGCCTGTTCGTCAACCCCAAATAGCGCTAGCAGCTCACCAATCAGCGCCGCCTTAAGATCGGCATCGCGGCTGCTCCAGGTGCGGCTCTTAATTTCCAGGTAAGGCCCTGGTTCCTTATAACCCACCAATGTGTCAATGTTCAGCGCGAAATCCTCGCCTTTGTAGAAAATGCGCCAGCGGCGGCGCTGCTTCTCGATCTCAACGATATGATCTGGCTGAAAATATTCGCGGTAAAAGCGCAGTGTGCGATCGGCCAGTGCGGTGTAACGCGCCCGGCCAAGCCGCACCGCCGAAGCATATTCTTCGCGATCGGCGGGCGCGGTGAGCGTAATCGCATATTTCGGGGTTGCGCGCGCGCCCGGATCCACGCGGTGATCTTCACGCAGGCGAATACGGCCCTTACTGGCATCATTCCAGGTAAAGTACGTATCGTACTGGGTGCGCTCGCTCGCCTTGCTTACGGTAATATCGGGGCCATTAAGCAGCTCAACGATGTGCTGAACAATTTCCTGAGATATTTTGGCCTTCACCTGCACTTCAAACAGTTCATCTTGCTGCACACCACCGATCGCCAGAATCTTATCGAGCAGGTTCACCTCGCGCTGGGCGAGGAAGTCGTCGATCTCATCGGCGATGGCCTGGGCGCGGCGTAACACTGCCTGCTCATCAAGCGTCAGCAGCGCCCGGTCGCGCATCAGCCAGCGCCCATCAACCAGCACATCGCGTACATCGCCAGCGCGGGCGCTGTAGGCCAGGTGGGTATAAATCGAATCGGCGGCGTAGCTGTAGCGCGGTGCAGAGTGTAGGCGCCCCAATTCCACCACTGCAATATCGGCGCGCTTACCTGGCATCAGCGAGCCAATTAAGTGTTCGAGGTGAATTGCCTGGGCACCGCGCGATGTCGCCAGGGCTAAGGCCTCGCGCGCCGGTACTGCGGTTGGATCGCCACTTACCCCTTTGGGCAATAACGCCGCCAGGTGAATTTCGGCGAACATATCCTGATCGTCATTTGAAGCCGGGCCATCGGTGCCCAGGCCAGTACGCACCCCGGCGTCAATAAAGCGGCGATACGGGGCGATACCACTCGCTAGCTTCAGGTTCGAGCTAGGGCAGGGCACCACTCCAACGCCGTGGTCGCGCATAATGATAATATCGTCTTCGGTAGCATGAACGCCGTGCGCTGCAATACATTTCACATCAAAGGCACCCACGCGCGCAGCATAGGCAAATGGCGTTGCTTCGCGCTCGGCTCGGCTTTCTTGCACCTCGCGCGCCGTCTCCGAAAGGTGCGTCGTCATTGGCAGGCCATAGCGTCGGCATAGTGCTGCGGCCTCGCGATAGATTGTGTCGGTGCATGTGTAGGGCGCGTGCGGGGCAATTGTTGGAACAATCCGCCCATGCGCGTGCCACTGCTCAATAAAGCGCCGTGCCCGCTCAAGCCCTTCATCATACGATGCGGCATCGGGCGTTGGCAGGCGCATCACAGTCTGCCCGCAAATCGCGCGCAGGCCTGCCTCGTCGGCAGCCCGGGCCACCTCTTCCTCGAAATAATACATATCGACAAACGTGGTGGTACCGCCGCGAATCATCTCGGCGCACGAAAGCTGTGTACCTGCATACACAAAATCGGGGGTCACAAAATGGCTTTCGACGGGGAACATATAGCCGAAAAGCCAGACATCGAGCTGCTGATCGGCCACGAGCCCGCGCAACAAGCTCATCGGCACATGCGCATGGCCGTTGATCAGGCCAGGGATAATAGCGCAGCCGTGGCAGTCGCGCGTTTCGCTGGCCTGGTAGCGGTCGCTCAGCTCGGCACTACTACCGATGGCAACAATCGTAGTACCGCGTATTGCCACCGCGCCATCATTCACCACCGAACCATCGGGATCCATGGTTACTACTGTGCCATGGGCTAGCAGTAGGTCCACTGCCTCGCGCATGTCGCCTCCTTGCGATGCTATTTCCTTACCAGAGTATACCACGAGCGCTGGTATCCCAAAGTTTCTACTACCCAGGGCGTGGCACAAAGTCGCGCAAATGTTCAGAACCGCTGACAGGCTCAACCTTGCGGTGTGCTGGGCACAACTATATGCTACATCGCTATCAGGGTATCGCTTGCTGGGTATCTATAATGTGGCGGCGATATGGTTGCTACACGCAAAGCGCCGCCAAAGAGTACAGAAAACGAACCTCGCTGCGTCGCTGCTACCTATAAAAAATCGCTGGCAGAAGGTGGTGTTCCCTCTGCCAGCGACTCTATGGTGGGCGTACCTGGACTCGAACCAGGGACCTCGATCTTATCAGGATCGCGCTCTAACCAACTGAGCTATACGCCCGCGCCAATATTATAGCATAACTTTACCACAGGAATGCAAGTCAGGCGGTGTCAGGCAAGTATGAGTGCCTGAGCTCCCTAGAAAGGAGGTGATCCAGCCGCACCTTCCGGTACGGCTACCTTGTTACGACTTCGTCCCAGTCGCTGCCCCTGCCCTCGGCCGCTGCCTCTGGCGAACCAGTTAGCCCACGGACTTCAAGCATTGACAACTCCCATGACGTGACGGGCGGTGTGTACAAGGCCCGGGTACGTATTCACCGCGCCATGGCTGATACGCGGTTACTAGCAACTCCGCCTTCATGGGGGCGAGTTGCAGCCCCCAATCTGCACTGGGTCGATGCTTAGCGATTTGCTGCCTCTTGCGAGGTCGCAGCGCACTGCCATCGACATTGTAGCGTGTGTGTCGCCCCA
>JAFEAS010000093.1 GCA_018266315.1 Chloroflexi bacterium SZAS-1
GCGCTCGAACTTCTGCTTTGCCATTATTGTTTCAAAGCCTCCACAAATTCTGCCGCGCGACCCGAGGCGGCGCGAACAAAAATAGGAATGATCCGCTTGGCGCGGATCCTCGGAAATCTGGAGCCCATGTCGGGACTCGAACCCGAGACCTCGTCTTTACCAAAGACGTGCTCTACCAACTGAGCTACATGGGCCTATTCGGTTTGTAACCAGCATGAAACAGCAGGCAGCCTTTTTTGTCGGAATACTGCCTACTGCCAGGTGCCGACATCGTATTGGTGGGCCGGGCTGGATTCGAACCAGCGAAGGCGTAAGCCAGCAGATTTACAGTCTGCCCCGGTTGGCCACTTCGGTACCGACCCATCTCCAAGCTGCCGTTTACGGCAACGCCGGGCATTATACGCGACGCGAGCGGGGATGTCAAATCTGATTAATAGAGTTTGCCCTCGCGCTTGGCTCCAGTATAATCAATATACGCAACCTTAGTTTCGGTATAGAAATCGAACACTTCCGTGCCTTGTTCGGTAGGCCCAACGGTTGTGGCTTTTGTGCCGCCAAAAGGCACCTGCGCCTCGCCGCCTAGTGTCGGTGAATTGACGTGGGTCATGCCAGTTTCGATCTCGTCGATATAGCGGAACATGCGCAGTGCATCGCGGGTGTAGATGCTGGATGTTAACCCAAATTGCGAATCGTTGGCGGCGGCGAGGGCTTCATCGAAGCTTTCGACGCGGATGACCGCGAGTACTGGGCCGAAGATTTCTTCCTGGGCGATGCGCATTTCGGGCCGCACCCGATCGAAGATGGTAGGCTCGACGAAGTAGCCTTTGCTGAGCGCACCCGTAGTGACACGTTTACCGCCATACAGCAGCTCCGCGCCCTCGTGCTTGCCGATGTCAATGTATTCCAGTACGCGCTGCAGTTGTGCCTCGCTGACGATCGGCCCCATGGCAACGTTCTCAGCAAGGCCGCTGCCCAAACGTAGCTTACTAGCAGCATCTACTAGCCGCTCCAGGAAGGCATCGGCAACGGGGTGCAGTAGGATGACGCGGCTGGTGGCAGTGCAGCGCTGGCCGGTGCTGCCAAATGCGCCCGCCATCACACCGGCTACTGCCAGATCAATATCCGCATCTTCGAGCACAATCACCGGGTTTTTGCCGCCCATTTCGCACTGTGCTGGGATGCCACGTCGCGCCGCGCGCTCGTAGATTGCCATGCCGGTGGGTGTTGAGCCGGTGAATGACACACATTTCACGCCGGGGTGGTCGATCATGGTAGTGCCAACATCGGCATCGCCATACACCATATTTAGCACACCGGCGGGTACGCCAGCATCAATAAAGCATTGCAGCACCAGCTCCGACGTTTCGGGCGTGAGTGGCGAGGGCTTGAACACCACGCTATTGCCAGCCACCAGCGCAGGTGCGATTTTCCACACCGGAATAGCGACCGGGAAGTTCCAGGGCGTAATTAGCGCCGCTACGCCGCGCGGTACGCGCAGGGTATAACCGAAGTTGTTGGGTAGCTCAAGCGGAATAGTCGCGCCATTGAGGCGGCGGCCATGCGCACCGCTGAACTCAACAACATTGATCGAGCGGTTCATTTCGCCCTGGGCTTCGCTTACTAACTTGCCTTCTTCGTGGGCTATTGCCTGGGCAATGGCGTTACGGCGCTCTTGCATGAGCTGAGCGGCGCGGGTAACGATTGCGCCGCGCCGGGGGGCGGGCACGCGCCGCCATTCACGAAACGCATCGGCGGCTACAGCGCAGGCGGCAGCGGCTTCATCGCGGGTGGACATAGGTGTTTCGCCAAGCACGTCGGTGCTGTCAGCGGGGTTGATATTGGGGATGCGCTTGCTCGATGCCGATGTAACCCACTCGCCACCAATGAAGTTGCGGTATGTTTTCATAGCTCCATCCCCTTGTGTACATATGACGCTTACGTGCCATGCGTGCGAAGTGCATCTGCCTGCGATGGGCGCTGATTGCTGCTTAGTTAGGCTACAGCCTGGTCAACAATATCAAGCCCGCGGTCGATAATCGCCAGCCCTTCGCGTAGCTCGTGCTCGGTGATGCACAGCGGTGGATTGATAAAGAAGGTGTTCCAGCGCACAAAGGTGAACAGGCCGTTTTCGCGTAGGAATGCGTTGAATGCTGGCATCGGGCCAAGTTCGCTGGGCTTGGGATTATAGGGGGTGAGCGGCTCGCGGGTGTCGCGGTTCTTCACCAATTCTACCAGGCTGAAGAGGCCGATCGCGCGGGTGTCGCCAATACTGGGATGCTTCGCTTTGAGATTGGCTAGCTCAACCTTTAGAATTTCGCCCATAGCGCGGGCGTTTTCAATCAGCTTATCTTCTTTATAAATATTGATACAGGCCACGCCCGCTGCACAGCCCACCGAGTGCGCATTATAGGTGAGGCCAGCATAGAGTGGGTGATCATCAAAGTATTCGGCAATCGTATCGGTTACCATGGTTGCGCCTAGCGGCACATAGGCCGAGGTCAGGCCCTTGGCCAGGGTCATCATATCGGGCACGACCCCCCAATGATCAACGGCAAACCACTCGCCGGTGCGGCCAAAGCCGCTCATCACCTCGTCGGCGATCAGCAGGATGCCGTACTTGTTGCACAGCTCGCGCAGCCCGCGAATATACCCGGCTGAAGGAATGAGAATGCCGTTGGTGCCGACCACGGTTTCGATGATCATTGCGGCAATGGTGTGCGGCCCCTCAAACTGAATGATGTCTTCGGTTGCGTTAAGCACCGAGGCGGTGTACTCAGCGTCGTCGAGTTCTTTGCCCGCACGGTAGGGGTAGAAATCGGGGATGCGCACCACGCCCGGGATACCCGGCTCGGCAGCCCAGCGGCGCGGGTCGCCGGTGAGCGTGATGGCGCCAGCGGTGGCACCATGGTAGGCGCGGTAGCGCACCAGGATTTTATGCCGCCCACTATACATGCGTGCAATTTTAATTGCGTTTTCGTTGGCTTCGGCCCCGCCATTCGTGAAAAATGCCTTGCTCAGGTTACCGGGCGTAATTTCATTGAGCATGCGTCCCAGCTCGGCGCGCGGTGCGGTGGTAGCAACGGTTGGCGCGATGTAGCACACCTTCTCCATCTGAGCTTTCACGGCCTCAATCACGCGGGTATCGCCGTGGCCGATATTGACGCACATAAGCTGCGAGTTGAAGTCCATGTAGCGTTTGCCATCGGCATCCCACATATAAATGCCTTTGGCATGGTCGATGACCAGCGGCTTCATCACTTTCTGGGCGGTCCACTCGTACAGTGTCGTGTCGCGCGAGAGATCGAGAATTTCCTGGCGGGAAAGGGTTGTTTCCATCGTCGCTCTCCATACACAAACTATCGGTAGGGAATCGCAGCGCAACTCTGCGCGGCCACATGCCAGCACCATACCGTTGCCAGGCGTGCGCCGCACAACACGGTGACCGCACCAGCGGAAGCGGAGGATTGCCAGCGTGACTGGAAAGACCTTATAGTAGCAGGTCTGGTGATGCTGTCAAGATTGATGATGGAAGGCTGCCGGAGGGCAACGTAGGCATTACAAACACACAAAAGCTGTATTGCCGCTGTTTGTTTTCGCTGCGCGCTGTATGGTGTTATACCGCTGCATATTCCACGCGCGTCAGTCCTGCGCGCTTGCTGGCCGTGAGCTGCCCCTGGTATGGCGCAATGTAGGTGCCCGATGTTGGCGACACATCGTGGTAGTCGCGCCCCACGGCGATGGTGATGTAGCTCAGGTTGGCGCGGCGGTGGTTGGTCGGGTCGAAGGGCACAGCCATAAAACCGCCACCGGCCGATGGCAGTAATACTTCTACCCAGGCGTGCGAGCCGCCTTCGCCCAGCAAATGCCCCGAGACATAGCGCGCCGGCAAGCCCGCTGCCCGGCAAATTGCTAGCATAATATGCGCGTAATCCTGGCAGAGTCCTTGCCCAATTGCCAGTGCCTCGGCGGCGGTGGTGTTGACCGTGGTAGCACCCCAGCCATAGCGCATTGCTTGCCACACCCAGGTGTTGATCGCGGTTGCCAGCTCGTGCGGCGAGCGGTACTGCCACGCCAGCGTGCTGGCGGCGTTGGTCAGGCGGGCGTCGGGCTGCGTGAGGGCGGTGGTAGCCCGAAATGGCGCAACTTCCTCCGCGCTTAGCCAGGGTAAGGTTTCGGGGTAGCCAGTACGCTCGATACGCAGGGTTACCTCGAAGGTCACGCTCGCGGTGACTTCGGGGACGTAGAACTGTAAAATCTGATTACCGAAGGGATCGATAGCGCTGCTTTCGTGGCCGCGCGCGCCAACCACCCAGGCACGGCATTCATTCAGCCGCTGGTCGCCGAATTGAGGCGGCGGCACCACCACCAGGCGCTGGCGCAGCTCGCGGATGGGGCCAGGGTAGGTATATTGAAAGCGCTTATGCAGCCAGTAGCTGCTGTGGCGCACATGGTTCCAGGTTACGGTACGGTGGTCAATCAGCTCAACCGTGTCGAGCGCAGGCTCGGCCAGAAATTGCAGATTGCTCATTGCTGCACCCCCCGTTCTGCCAGCGGTGTATCGAGCGTGGTGGTGTCGGGTACTTCGTCGGCCCACACGGTAAACCCGGTGAGCTGGCTTGGCCCATAGCTGGTGAGAAAGGCGGCATCCACCGCATCGCGCCCGCGCGCAATTAGCACGCGCCCAATCCGTGGTGTGTTGTGGCGCGCGTCGTACGTGCGCCATGCGCCATCGATATATGCTTCAAACCAGGCATGAAAATCCATCGGAATCGGGTTTTCGGGAACATCAATATCTGGTAAGTAACCGCATACGTAGCGCGCCGGGATATTCATGGCGCGGCAGAACATGACCGCAATATGCGCGAAATCGCGGCAGACGCCACGGCGCTGCTGGTAGGACTCGTAGCCCGAGGTTGTAACGACGCTATTACCGTAGCCATATTCAATATGAGCGTGTGCCCAATCACAGATCGCCTGAACGCGGGCCGAGCCATCGGGCGTATTGCCGAACAGCGCCCAGGCGTCGCCAATCACCAGGTCGGATTGGCAGTGGCGGCTGGGCAGGGTATATTGCAGCACATCGTCGGGGAGCGAATCGACGAGCGTGCCAGGAAGATCGAGCAGCGGATCGGGTATGCGCGGCATGTCGGCCAGGGCATCGTAATAGAGCCGCATTACGCCGGGCGGGGCCATCCAGCGCCATACGGTATTGCCAAATGTGTCGACATAGCTGTGGTATGGTAAGGCTGGCGTGAATTCGAGGCGTTCGTCGATCAGGGTATGCAGATCGTGGCTGCGTGGCCGTACAATTGCCGCGCTTGGTGTCGCGGAAGGTGAATCGATAATGAATTCGCAGCCAATCCGAACACGCATACACAACTCCCAATAGCTCTCCGGGCGCTGCATTCGCTGCTGTTGGGCACCGCCTGTATACACTTCTGAACCCTGTATGCGAAGAGGCGGCCCGCCGGGGCCGCGCTCCACATCGTTGTGTATCTACTTCGTATTCTGGTAACAATGCCTTACAGCGTTGCGCTACGCTGCCCGGTATTATACCTTAAATCGGTTGCGCTTGACGAATTTGCCCGCGCCTTGCTCGCCTTTCCATTCGCCATCCTGCACCAGCACGCGCCCGCGCGAAAGCACGACGCTTGGCACGCCGGTTACTTCCATGCCTTCGTACAGGTTGTAGTCGGTGTTCTGGTGCTGCTGGACGGCGGTAATTGTGTAGGTTGCATTCGGATCCCACACCACAATATCGGCATCTGCGCCGGGAGCGATAGTGCCTTTTTGCGGGTAGCAGCCAAACAGCTTGGCCGGGTTGGTGCAGCACAGCTCAACCCAGCGGTTGAGCGAGAAGCGACCGCCGCCTACGCCAGCGGTGTATAGCACCATCATACGGTCTTCAATGCCGGGGCAGCCGTTAGGGATGGCGGCGAAGCTGTGTTTGCCCAGCTCCTTGCCAGGAGTCTTGCCATCTTTGCCGCCCTCGTACCAGAACGGGCAGTGGTCGGTGCTGATGACTTGCAGGGCGTTGCTGGCAACCGCGCCCCACAGCGCTTCCTGGTCGCTCTTCTCGCGGTAGGGTGGCGAGCAGACCCATTTCGCGCCCTCAAAGCCCTCACGCGCCAGGTCGTCTTTGGTGAAAAAGAAATACTGGGTGCAGGTTTCGCCAAAAATCTGGCTGCTGCGGCCACGCGCGCGGGCGCTCTGGATCGCTTCCATCGCCCCGGCGTTGGTGACATGCACTACATACAGCGGGCTGCCCGCAACCTCGGCCAGGCGGATGGCGCGCTCGGTGGCCTCGGCCTCCAGCTCGGGCGGGCGGGTGAGTGCGTGGTATTTGGGCGCCAGGTTGCCCGCTTCAATCGCCTCTTTCACTAGAATGTCAATTGCGTCGCCGTTTTCGGCGTGTACCATGATTAGCAGCCCATGCGCGGCGGCCTGCTGCATTGCGCGGAACAGGGTTGCATCGTCGACCATGAGCGCGCCCTTGTAGGCCATGAATAGCTTCAAGCTGGTGACGCCATACTCGGGGCACTGCTTGATCTCATCCATAATGTTGTCGGGCAGATCGGTGATGGCGACGTGAAAACCATAATCGACGGCGGCCTTGCCGTTGGCTTTGCCATGCCACATATCGAGCGTTTCGCGCAGCGTGGCGCCCTTGGGCTGAATCGCGAAGTCGATATGCATAGTGGTGCCGCCAAAGGCGGCCGCCCGATGGCCGGTGAAGAAATCATCGGAGGAGACGGTGCCGCCGAAGGGCATGTCGAGGTGTGTGTGTACATCGATGCCACCGGGGATGACGTATTTGCCAGTTGCGTCGATGGTGGTGCCGCCGCTGAGGCCATGCCCAATTGTGGCGATCTGTTCGCCTTCAATCAACACATCGGCCTGGTAGATGTCGCTGGCGGTCACAATTGTTCCGCCCTTGATGACAGTACTCATACATTGCTCCTGGGTACAGCTGTATATGGCTGCTTACTTTGCCAATGCGGGCATAATATCCCTGCCGTATGCTTCCAGCGTTCCCTCTTCATCGCCGCTCATCAGGTAGATATTGAACTGGTCAACACCGGCGTCTGCTAGCTCTTGCAGCTTGCGTACATGGGCCTCAGGCGACCCGACAATACAGAAGCGGTCGGTAACTTCGTCGGAGACAAATTGAGCATTACTGCTGCCTACCTCGGCATGGTGATGGTAATCGTAGCCCGCGCGGTTGCGCACATAGGTCGTCAGCTCGGGCGGCAGCTCGGCGGGGTCGTAGCGGTTGATTAAGTCCATGACGTGGTTCGACACCAGGGCTGGGAACCAGCGAACGTGCTCGCGCGCGGCGTTCAGATCATCGGAAACCCATACCGCCGCCGCCGACATCACCTTAATGCTCTTGGGGTCGCGGCCAGCCTGGCGTGCGCCTTCGTGCACAAATTGCAGGCACCACTTGATCAGGTGCGGGTCGGCGAGTTGCAAAATCACGCCGTCGGCAACGCGCCCGGTGAGGTTGAGCGCTTTCGGGCCATAGCCAGCGATCCACACGGGC
The DNA here is from genome assembly GCA_018266315.1 of Chloroflexi bacterium SZAS-1. GTDB lineage: Bacteria > Chloroflexota > Chloroflexia > Chloroflexales > Roseiflexaceae > Kouleothrix. The sequence goes on from JAFEAS010000093.1 coordinate 7,544, forward strand.
AGGTTGCCGCTGGCCCAGTCCATGCGAATTTGCTCGCCGTCGTAATCGGTTGCGCGCCCTTCGGCCAGGTCTTTGATCATGCGCACGGCCTGTTCTAGCCCGGCCAGCGTGGTTGGCTTCTTCCCTAGCACACGCCGCGCGCTATCGCCACGCCCAATGCCCAGATCCATGCGCCCGCCAGAGATACGGTTGAGTGTCGCTAAAGCGCTGGCAGTGACACTGGGGTCGCGCGTGGCGGGGTTGGTTACACAGGTGCCCAGGCGCATTTGCGAGGTGTTGAGCGCCATCATCGTCAGCAGTGGGTACGGTTCGAGCCAGAGCACGTGCGAATCGAAGAGCCAGCCGTAGGTAAAGCCCGCCGCTTCGGCCTGCCGCGTCAGCGCTATCGCGCGGTTCGGGGTCATGTCGGGCTTAAGCGTAATGCCAAATTCCATAATTATCTCCAGTGCGCCGCCAGTAGTAAGCAGTAAGCAGTAGGCAAGCAACGCTGCTGCCTACTGCTTACAACCGGCGGCGTAAGGCTACTTCGCGCCGGTGGCCATATCCCAAATCTCGTGTGTATAGGCGGCGTCTTCGGCGGGCTTCTTAATCACGCCAAACTTGAGCGCTGTATCGGCACCACGCTTGAACAGATCAGGCTCCATATAGCCAATCTTGGCAGTCTTGTCGATTGGGTCGCCCCATACCAGCTTGTTCACTTCTTCCATCTGCCACTTTTGCGCTTCTTTGGTCATCACACCCGAGGCGTCGTTCTTCAGCACAATATCGACGCAGGCATCGACATTATCGCGGCAGTATTCCCAGCCCTTGAACGAGGCGCGCAGGAAGCGGGCGGCAATGTCCTTGTTTTTCGGGTCTTTGTTCAGCCATTCCTGGCTCACAAAAATACCGTCTTCGGGCATTGCGGTGCCTTCCTTGTTGTAGTCGATGATGTTCAGCTCATCGATGGTGTGGCCCGCGCTGAGCACCTGGTACAGCTCGTTATAGGTCATTGCGGCGGCGGCATCAACCTCTTTGTTCAGCAGCAGGTTCATGTCGAACGGCTGCTGTACCAGGGTAATGTCTTTGTCTTTGTCGAGGTTGTACTTCGCCAGGGTGGCGAGCAGGTTGAATTCGTTGCCGAAGAACCATACCGCTATTTTCTTGCCTTTCCAATCGGCGGGTGAGTTAATATTGCTGGTCTTCCACGAAAGTTCGCGCATACCCGCGAAGCGGAATACCTGCGCAATATTCACCAGCGGTGTGCCCTGCTCGCGTACCGACAGCAGGCTGGCCAGCCAGTCGAGGCCGAATTCGGCCTGGCCCGAGGCAACTACCTGCTCGGGGGCAATATCTGGCCCGCCGGGCTTAATCGTTACGTCGAGGTTTTCGGCTTTGTAGAAGCCCTGGTCGGCGGCGGCATAGTAGCCTGCGAACTGGGCCTGCGCCACCCATTTCAGCTGAAGCGTGACTTTGTCGGGCGTGCCGCTGGCAGCCGGGGCTGCAGTGGGCGCGGCAGGTGCGGCGGTCGGCTCAGCCGGAGCCGCCGTAGGCGCGGGTGCGGCGGTCGGCGCGGCGGGGGCCGCCGTGGGTGCGGCAGGCGCAGCGGTAGGTGTAGCCGCCGTGCCACCACAGGCGGCCAGCAGTACGCCAAGGAGCATCATCACGACGGTAGCGCTGAGGAATTTGTGCATTCGCATGCGGTCTGTCTCCTTACGATTATTCAGCAAACCTGCTCGGAGCATGCCAGCGTGCCGGGCTGGCCGGGCAGCGTGTGGGCCGGTGCGTCTCCTTTCCATTTGTCTTCCGTTGGTGCATTATCGCGCTGCATTGCCATGCGCACCATTGCAACAGCAGCCAGAAATGAGCAGAACGTAGCAGGTTAACGTTGGCAGTTTTGAGCCGCTTCAGGTTTTATGCTAGAGGGAGTGAGTAAGGCCAGCAACGTGTAACTTGAAAACTCCCTGCCTCAATATTTTTATTGGTGAAAGGTGCCTGTGATTGGTTCAGCCTCACGGCCGGTCGCGCCGGAACGATACATGCCAGGGCATAAACACCCGCTCAAGGGCTACAATGATCAGGTAAAACGTGATCCCGAGGAGGCAGGCCATAACAATGCCCGACCAGGCTTCGCGCAGACGGAGAATACCTGCCTGGCTTTTGATATACACCCCGAGAGCGTTCTGGGTGCCGCCGAAGAACTCGGCTACTACGGCACCAATCATACTGAGGGTTGAACAGATTTTCAGTGCGTTAAAGAGGTAGGGCAACGAAGCTGGCAAGCGCAGCTTCAGAAATATATCGCGCTGGCGTGCAGCATATGAGCGCATCAGCTGAAATGCGTCGGGGTGGGGGCTGGTAAGCCCACGGTAGACATTCACAAGCGTGGGGAAGAGGGTCATAATTGCGACAACGCCGATTTTCGAGGCAGCGGTGGTTGCCCCTAGCCACACTCCAAGCAGCGGCGACAGCGCCACAATCGGTACGGCGTTCGATGCGATTGAGAATGGGATCAGCCCATCGGCTAGGCCGCGAAAGCGCACACACACCGCCGCGAGTAGTGTGCCCAATGTGCAGCCAACCACAAAGCCTGCCAGAGCTTCGCCAAAAGTATACAGGCCAATCCGCAGCAGGTAACCGGGCTGGCTGAGGAAGGTACTGATAATGCCGCTCGGCGCAGGCAGCAAATAAAGCGGGATATTGAAAAGACGCACTGCCGCTTCCCAAAGCCCAATACCGAGCAGAAAGGTGAGAACTGGCGGCAGGAAGGCGTATTGTGTTGTGCGTGGTAAGCGCGGTGCTGCGCTACTTATTCGCGAAACTGCCATGCCGGTCTGTCCCTTTCGGTAGCACGTCTAACTCTCGCGCAAACTTTCGCGCACCTCAGTCACAAGCTCGAAGAAGCGTGGCGACTCGCGGGTGACAATATCGCGCGGGCGCGGCAGGTTGATTGTGACGACGTTTTCGATTCGGCCCGGGCGCGGCGACATTACAACCACACGATCGGATAAGAACACGGCCTCGGGGATACTGTGCGTTACGAAAATGACCGTCGTATCGGTTTCGGCACCGCCCCAGATCGACAGCAGCTCGGCCTGCATGCGCTCGCGCGTAATTTCGTCGAGCGCGCCGAATGGCTCATCCATTAGCAAAATCGATGGGGCGAACGCAAGCGCACGCGCAATCGATACGCGCTGCTGCATGCCGCCAGACAGCTGCCAGGGGTATGAGTCACCAAAATCCTGTAGCCCTACGAGCTTCAGCATGGCGTGGGCACGGGCGTGGCGGTCGGCGGGCGCGCGACCCATGACCTCAAGCGGCAACTCAACATTTTTTTGCACGCTGCGCCAGTCGTACAGTACGGGGGCCTGGAACACGATGCCATAATCGCGGTCGAGCCGGGCACGTTCGGGCGTTTTATTCCGCACCATAATCGTCCCATTGCTTGGCTGATCCAGGTCACCGATCAGGCGCATCAGCGTACTTTTACCGCAACCGCTTGGCCCAATCAGCGAAATGAACTCGCCGGGCGCAATGTCCAGGCTAACATCGTGCAGCGCAGTGACGGCGCTACCATTACTATTATAGATTTTGCTGACATGATCGATCGCGATCATGGGTGCTGTAGTCATCATAATGGTCGACGGTTTGCGATTGGGGTGCAGGTTATGCAAGGTAGCCAGCGAGCAATCGTGCAACGCCAATCGTCAATGCCTACTCAGCCTTTCGTTCTCGAATGATCAACCGTTCGGCCAGCGCCACCGCACCATAGAATACCAGGCCGATCAGCCCAGCTACCAGCACGGCAGCATAGAGCACGGGTGGGCGCGAGTTGTAATATTGGGCAGCATTGATAATTGTTACGCCAATACCGCTTTTCGAGCCAGCCGGAAGTTCGGCCACGATTGCGCCAATAACGCTAGCGGTGGCGGCTACTTTGAATGATGTAAACAGGTAGGGCAGTGCGGCAGGTAAGCGCAGCTTCCAGAAGGTTTGCCCACCAGTTGCAGCATACGAGCGCATGAGCGCTAGCGCGTCGGGTGGCACCGAACGCAGGCCGCGCAGCATACCAATCGTCACTGGGAAGAAGGTAAGGTAGGCGGCAACTACCGCTTTTGAGATGAGATCGGGGGCACCGAGCCGACCTAACCCTACGACCACCATGGGGGCAATCGCCAGAATTGGCACGGTTTGCGAGCCGACGACAAAGGGCAGCAGTCCGCGTTCGAGCAGCCGTGAGGAGGCAAACAGTACGGCCAGGGCACAGCCGAGTAACCCGCCAAGCGTAAACCCCAGCAATGCCTCGCCAAAGGTGACAGCAGCGTTTTTCAGCATGGTAACGGCCAGTGTCGGGCCGTTACCACCCTGGGTACGCACACCAAATTCGCTGAATATCGTGAAGAGATGCGGAAGTTTTTGATCGGGGATGTTGAAAAGCGTTTTGAAGCCTTCCCAGGCGATTGCGAACACTACCAACAATAGTAAGGTAGGAAGCCAGCCGCGCCCAAATGCCAAGGGCCGTGAGCTTTGCGCAGGTGTTTGTATGTTCTGCGCTGCTATGGTAAGATCGTCGCTCACGCCTACCCTCCCCGCGCGCTGGCTGGACGCCTGCTGATGTCGATTGCGGCACTACCTGGAGGTTGCCCGCGACCTGCTGGTTGGGCTACCCATACCCGGCTGCTCGGAAGCGTCATGGCTTCCGCCCTGGAAAATTGCTAGCACAAAATGGAGCGCTTGCCCGCAATGGCTGCTCGCCTGCCGCATCTGCGCCGAGTACGGTGAACCGTTGCTTGCCAGCGAGGAGTAAAGACCGATGAAAGGATAGGTTTACTATAGGCCAGGGCTGCAGTTTTGTCAAATACACGCGTTATGCGGTCGCCCGCGTTTGAGGAGTAGTGCCTGCGGCAGCGCGGCACGCCATGATACAAACGTACCGTGCTGCCGCAGGCTACAAACGTCCACTGCGTAACGTGTGTCAAATACAAAAGGTACAGGGTTGCTGCAAAGTCCCTCTGCGTAGGCTCCCGCGCGCTCCCTACGTGGCACTAGCCCTGCAAAAGGTATAGACATAAACCTATGCAGGCACGTATAGCCTGTTCATATTTGTTTGAAATTCGCTGCCAAATTGCTGTAAATCTGTAGCCTATGAATCGTTAGAATTTAAGAGGGTAAAAGTTTCTGCCCATACCAGTGATCTCGTATCCTGCCAGTAGAGCTAGCGGTTGCTGTTATAAAGCACTGCCCAATGTACTCGTTCGTTCAACACACTAGGGAGGAAGTATGGTCAACGTTCGTCGTTTCTATGTCTGGCTTACAGCACTGCTTGCGGTAAGCGTGCTGGTAGCCTGTGGCGGTAGCCCGGCGGCTGAGGCACCTACCGCTGCACCGATCCCTACCGCCAAGCCAACATTAACGCCGCGCCCAACACCCCGCCCAAAACCTACAGCTGAGCCAACAGCCGAGCCTACGGCTGAGCCTGAGCCAACGGTCGCCTCGAGCGGGCCAAAACTGATCGATGTCGAAATTGGTAACCTCAAGCCGTACACACATGCCAAGAAGCTTTTCACGATCGATGTCCCTGAGAATTGGACGCTCAAGAACCTGAGCAAGCCGGGCGAGGCGATTGTGCAGTGGACTGACCCGGCCGAAAATGCGTTTATGCAGGTGGATATTTTTGAAAGCGATCAGCAGACACCGAAAGCGCTGGCCGAGCTGCTGAAAAACTATCTCGAGAAAACCTTCGGCTCGCAGCCCGATTTTGCGCAGGATGCCGCGAAAGAGTCTGGCCCCAGCCAGCTAATCGTGTGGAGCTACACGGCCGAAGGTTCGAGCAATGTCAAGGCCAAGCTCCTTGGTAACAGTTTTATCAAGCAGGTTGGAAATAAAGTCTCGCTGTTTACCCTTGTGGTGCCCGATGAGCAGTTCGACCGCTTGCAAGACTCACTGAATGAAATTCTTGGCTCGTATACGATTCACGATGAGGTTGCACTGAATGCCGATGCTACGCCCAGCACCGAGGTTACGATCGGCGATCTTGAGGACTACACCTATAAAACCGGGCTGTTCTCGATCAAGGTACCTAATAATTGGGAGATGGCCGATAATAGCAAGGCAGGCGAGGCGATTGTGATCTGGGGCGAGCCTAGTGGTCGCGCAACGGCGGTTGTCGATATCTTCGCTGAGTCGAAGAAGCAGACCAGCGAAGAGTTGACAAACTTCCTGAAGGACTTTCTGACGAAAACCTTCGGTTCCAAGCAGGATTTCTTCCTGAACGAGCCTAAAACGCAAAGCGATGGGAGCATCCTGCTTGTGTGGGCATATACCGATGAGTCGTTGAATATGAAGGCGCTGGGGAATAGCTTTATCGAGCAGCGCGGCGATAAGATCTCAATTCTCTCCATGGTTGTGCCCGACGATCAGTTCGATCAGCTGCTGCCAAAAACTAACGAAATCATTCAGAGCTATTCAATCGAGCCGAGCGCGGATTTGCCGTAACCAGCCGTTCATTAACGATAGGACTTACGCAGTTGCATTATTGCGCATACCAACGCTGTGCGTTTCGCCTGTAGCGGCAAGTTCAAACCGATCATGTTTGTGTGCGCTTTTTCCGCGCGTAGCGCGGAAAAAGCGCACACAAGGAAAAATTAAGTACCGCTCTGCCGAAGGCTCAGCACGTAACTGCGCAAGTCCTAAACGAATAAAAGCGCGACGAGGGTATTGCCCGGTCGCGCTTTTGCTTTGATTGTGGCTTTCGCTTACCAGTTGATGTGGCTGCCGCAGCACGGTACTTTTTCTTTATGCTTGGTAATTTTTTTGCGCGTATCGCAAAAGGCACCAAGAACATGAAGAAATTGCTTGAACAGGCGAAAATCCTCATTGATATGGCGTAATACCATCAAGCTGCTGAGCGTAGTTCTGTATCAGCTCCTGAAGTATCGCCAAGGGTGTGCTCTGCTGGTGCAGCGTTAAGCATTCGCCACACCTGCACAAGTAGCTTGCGCGCAATTGCTACCATTGCGCGTTGTACACCGGCACGCTCGTGCAGGGCGGCAAACCGCGCCGCCCAGGTGGCGTCGCCCTGTACCGCGCGCTCGGCTACGGCGAGCATAGCGGCGCGCAGTTCGTGGCGCCCATCGGCGGCTGCACTTCCTGGCATTTCGGCACCTGGCGCAAGGCCCGCATATTTGGCAAGCTGCGCTGCACTGTCAAAGCGCTCGGGCGCGCCGATTGCGCTGAGGATTACAAGCGCCTCAATGCGCGTGATACCGGCAATGTTGAGGAGGCGCTCGCTGTGTTCGCACCATGGTTCCGTCGCTCCAATCGCCAAGATCCGGGCATCGAGCGTGCGGAGCAGCGTAGTAGCGCGATTGAGCGCAGCCAGGTTATCGCGGGCGCGGGTCTTATCGGCGGTATGGAGCGGCGCACGCGCCCACCAATCGGGGCGATCGCTGGCCAGGGCTTGGCGCCCCGGCGGCACAAGCGCATACTGGTGCAGGATCTGTTCGAGGGTTGCGCTTGCGGCGGCATGCTGCTGAATCAGTCGGCGGCGTTGGGCTGCCAGGGCGCGTAGCTCACGCACGGCTGTGGGTGGTACCCAGACGCCAGGCACTAGCCCAGCTGCGTGTAATTGCGCGAGCTTGAGCACCTCGCGTGGGTTGTCGCCATGTTGGAATGATGGCAGCAGGTTGGCGATCTGCGGATGGGCGATCGTCATGCCAGCCACGAGCGGCGCAATCAGATCAGCCAGCGGCCAGGGATCGGCGGCTACGCCCAGGATGACGGTGTCGGTGGCGAGCAGTGTGCGGTGCAGCCATTCGCGCAGTTCGGCGATGGCAATGCGCTGCGGCGGTAGCGCTACCTGTCCACCACGATCGACTGCGCCAGCCAGCGCAAACTGATGCCGAACATCGAGCGCGACAAAGCGCGCTGAAGCGGTGGGTAAAGCCTGCATGCGCATCCTCCTTCCCTTGGAGGAAACTATACGCATTTGGCTGGTAAAAGTAGTTAAGCCCTTGCAAAGCGTTCGTCAAACATGTAAAGATGTAGCTTATGGCAGAATAAGCGCTTTAACGACGCGCTGAGCCGCTACGTCTTCGAGCGCCTGCTGTGCGTGGCTCAGGGCATAACGCTCGCTGATAAACTGCGCCCATGGGAACTGGGTATGGTAGCGCGCAAGCACTTGCAGCGAGCGGTAGACATGGCCTACATCGCTGCCCCAGCAGCCACGTATGTCCAGGTGTTTCTGGTTGAGATCGAGGTGCGGGTTGAATGGCACTGCGCCAGCGTTGGTGTATTGGCCCACCACGACGTAGCGCCCGGCGTCGCGGGTGAGGCGCATTCCCTCGGGCACGGCTGACGCCACACCAGTCGCTTCGATGGTGATGTCTGCGCCGCGCCCGCCCGTAAGCTCGCGCACCTGGGCGTGGCGGGTAGCCTCGTCGGTTGTACCAATATTGATCACGGCGTCGGCACCGAGCGCGCGGGCCATATCGAGCCGTAGTTCCGGCCCGCCGATTACAATCAGGCGGCCCGCCCCGCGTAGCTGCGCCAGAATCGCCGCGCTCAGGCCCACCGGCCCGCTGCCTTGCACCACCACAGTATCGCCGAACTGAATTTCGGCCAATGTTACCGCATGCAGCGCCGTGGGCAGCCCACAGCCCGCCGCCAAAAATGTCTCCCACGGCAGGCCATCGGGCAGCGCCATAATGTGTACACCCGGCCGGAGGTAGATATATTCGCCCCAGCCGCCCAGCAGGCCATCGTCCGCCGAAAGCGTGATGCCATACACCTTGCGCTGCGGGCAGCGCGTGGTGGCATGCGCGACTGTGCAGTACCAGCAGCGCCCACACGAGCCGTACACATCGAGGAATGTGACCACCTGGCCCAAGGTGAGCGGCTGTCCATCGACATCGGCGGCAGCCCCACCAATCGCGGCAACCCGCCCGACACTGACATGGCCGGGGATGATCGGGTAGGGTACGCCTGCTAGCTGCCCATGCCACAGGTGAACATCGGTGCCGCAAACCTCGCTGCCCAGCGTTTGTAGCAGCACCGCACCTGGCTCGAGCGCTGGCTCGCTAAACTGCCGCAGTTTAAGCGGCTGCTTAGGCCCGGTCATCACCATCGCATGAATCATCGCGTACTCACAATGTTAGCGTTTCCTCCATTGGCGGGGCGTTTGATGAGTGTGGTGGCTTACCGCAATCCCTTCAGCACAAACAGCAGGTTTGCGGGGCGCTCGGCCATGCGCCGCACCATATAGGGGTACCATTCTTCGCCATACGGCACATATACGCGCATACGGTAGCCCTCGCGCACAAGCTGCTCCTGCAGATCGCGGCGAATGCCATACAGCATCTGGAATTCGAAGCGGTCGGGGGCAATTCCTTGCTTTGCCGCGTAGCTACGCGTGGCCTCGATCATCCGCTCATCGTGTGTTGCGATGCCAGGGTAGTTGCCCTCGCTCAGTAGCATCTGCATGAGCTTGACATAGTTATTGTCGGTATCGGCTTTCGCCGGGAAGGCGACACTGGCTGGCTCATTGTAGGCGCCCTTGCACAGCCGCACGCGCGCGCCGAGCTTGTTCAGCGCCCGAATATCGGCTTCGCTGCGATACAGATATGCCTGGATCACGATGCCAACATTCTTATAGCGCCCGTACAGCTCATTGAAGATATCGAGCGTTGCCTGGGTATAGCCCGAGCCTTCCATATCGATGCGCACGAAATTGTTGAACGCGGCAGCCTGGGCAAGAATACGTTCAACATTCCGCACACACAACGCTCGATCAACATCAAGCCCCATCTGCGTGAGCTTCAGCGAGGCATTACACTGCGCCCCAATCCGCTCGATGCCGTGCAGCAGCGCAATATATTGCGCCGCGGCGGCACCTGCCTCGGCGGCGGTATGCACCGATTCGCCCAGGTAATCGAGGGTTGCCGTCAGGCCCGCGGAGTTCAGTTTTTGCACATTCCCAAGTGCTTCATTCAGCTCCACACCAGCGACAAAGCGACTGACCAGCGGTTTGGCGAGCGGCCCGCTAAACACGCGCTTGGCGAGTGGCTGATCCGAAAGGTACATCAGTGTCCCTCGTAGCATAGGTTCCTCCCCGTACTATCGCTGGCTTCGAGCGCTGGTGCGTATGGCAGATTTTAGTGCATTGTGCTGCATAGTATAGCACGAAGCGTTTATGTGAAAAACGCTTTTATGGCAGTAGGAATGCGCGTAAATTTGCTGCTCTCCGCCGTATGGCTGAGCATAACCTCCGCCTTGCAACCGAGCTGCGAATCAGTCTTTTGGCCGCAACTTCGCTTGGTGTGCTGCCGTCGAAGCAGCAGAACAATAATACAAGCAGTGCGACGTGTAGCGCTAGCAATAACGAAAGGAACTCGCTGTGAAGAAGCAACTAACCCGTAACCCGAACGATAAAATGATCGCCGGTGTGGCCAGCGGCATTGCCGATTACTTTGGCATCGATCCAACGATCGTGCGGATCGCCTTTCTGCTAATGTTGCTGCCTGGTGGCATTAGCCCGCTGTTGTACATCGTGCTCTGGCTGGTTATGCCTGAGCGCCCGTCGGCGATGATTGTGAGCAGCGAACCACATCATTACGATCCCTATACCGGCGAGCCGCTTCAGCACTCGTAGGCAGGCACATGCGGTGGGAACAGGGGCGCGGGTGGCATCAATCCACCCGCGCTGTTATGTTGGTGTGGAGTGACAAATAAGTTGTTAACTGACGCTCGCATCCCAATGCCTAAAGGCAAGAGGCGTTGCGGAGCTATTCCAATCTGAGTCCGAGAAGTTCAACCGGACGGACATTCACGAACCTTGAGATCGGTAGTGAGGAAGCCAACATGGCGCCGGGCGGTGGCGATCAGATGTATATGATCATCCGTGATCCTGAGCAAGCACATCGCTTCATCGAACACCCAGCCGTTCTGCGGGCGATACGGATATTCAACCTCAACTTGATGGAGAAGGGCCAGAGCCCATTCAATCGCTACCACTCCTACAGCTTGACCGATGCGGCGCTCGGCGAAATCCGATCGAGCATACCTGTGCTCTGAGTATTAGACCTTATCACGATTTATTTGAAAAACCGCATCAGGACGAGCCAAACCGGCATTTCATCGAACATAAGAGCTAACGCCGTTCTTGGCTCCCTGAAGCGGCAGATCGAGATCGCAAAAATAAATCGTGATAAGGTCTATTGCATATGGCGAACTTGTCGTTGTGACGGGCGTAACTTTTTGTGTCGCGGTGTCGTTTACTTATTGTGAGCTGCACGCCTAACGGGCCTTCAACGTTCTTCCAGTGGTGTGCGAGCAGTGGTGGTTGCGGTGCGAGTCGTGAGGTGATACACAAGGTGGTGATATTGTCTCCCAATTGTGCTTCACAGGTTCTTAATGCCCGTGGTATACTCGCGCCAGTATACTGCTACATAGCGCATCCGAGCCGCCCCCGCCCGCCGCGCTCGCCCAACCACTCTCAAAGTTTACGCAATAGAAAACCCACCCCTGCTTGCAAGCTGAAGGTGGGGCTTCTGACGAACAAACGTTGTGCTGACTCTAGCGCTCTCGCTGTAGGACAACGCTATGGCACGGCTTGAGGAGCTAACCCGCACTATGGTAGATGTGAACTGGTATGGTAGTGAAGCGATTGAACTGACCTAAAAGGACACCACTCGGGCGCCCGGGCGCCCGCCTGCTCTACCGTGATGATAAGGCATCCTTGGCGATGGGCAATTGTTCAGATTGGTGTCCGAAGCGCATTGCATCCGACTGGCGCACCTCTTCGACTCGGTACCCGCTGTTCACATGTCGGTGGTCGAGCCGCTGTCACATCAGAGCACTGCCGTCGCAGAGTGGCATATTACGGCCAGTTACTATAAGCAGCACACACGAACGGGCGCTAATAGGCCATTCAGGGGCATATCAGACACAATGACAGCAAAACGGCACATTTGATGATTTTGTGTGGCAATTTACGCCCTGGTGCCTGCATCAGGTTATACTAACCATGTTTTATTGACAAACGAATGGAAGCACACCCAACCATGAGCAGCGTATCTACCGGCTGCCTTTGCAACCACCAAACACAATGAGGCGTAACCGTGGGTTCCCATTCATCTCAACCATCGTTTGTGCTTGACCCGTCCAACCGTCATCCGAACTCTTCCGGCCCGCGCCCTGTCTCCTACGCAACCTGGAATCAGGCGCTCGCCGCCCACTTTTTCAATGCTGCGAAAGCCGGGCAGCCCGTCTACCTTCAGGCCGACGCGGAAGCGATCCAGCTCATCGGACAACAGATCGGCCTGTCTCCTGATGAAGCAGAGCCGAGCTTCATCCAAGCAGTCGCCCGGCACATCTTTGTGACAACCCCGCAAGCGCAAAACATCATGATAAGCGCCAAGTACATGCCGTCAGGCGGAGAGCCACCTGGCTTTATCGCCTTTCTCGCGTTCTGCGTCCTGGCGGCTTCGCGCATGGAGCGCGACGAAGAGCTGGGTGTGTCCGCCGCGAACTATTACCGCCGCCTCAATCCGATGCTCCGCCTTGATCGCGACGGCGCTCCACGTTGGTTTGCCGACACCGTGATCGCCTGGCAGCGCCTTGAGGAGTGGCTCCACGCTGTTCACGAGGGCCGCTACGGCATCGCCACAGCGCAGCCGCTTAATCCCGTCCATCCCTATGTGGGCTACCCGCAATCGCAGTGTTTGCTGCGAGCCTCCGACCGCAGCAGCCTGCTAGACTTCTTCTGCTGGGCGCGCTTGCAGCCCGGCGATATGCCGCCGCACGACTGGCTCTTCGCGATGCTGTGCGACTGGGCCAACTTGCCGCGCTGCCCTCTATCGTCGGGTGCGCGCCGGCGGATTCTCGAAGGCGGATCCGCGGTGACCGACGCGCTGCTGGCGATTATTACGCTCGAACTTCAGGCCTGGGACGGCACGGACGGTGACGAAAACACCGCCGCGGCGCGGCGAGAACGCCCGTTGCTCCACCTCACCTTTCACTCCGCCGTGCAGCAGGTGTCCTGGTATGAGTATGCAAACGAGGCGCTCGTGCCGCTCAGCAGCATCCCCGAACAATTCGCCCACGTGCCCGCTGGCCCGAACGATGCGGTCGCCGTCTTTGGCGATCACGTTGACGCCGGCCAGTGGACGCTTGTTCCTCGCGCGGCCCTCGGCGCGATGCAGGTGGTGCTGGCACACGAAAGCCAGGGTCCGGCCATACGCGCGTTTCTCGATCGGGCCGCCCGCCCATCTTGGCGGGAGCAGACGTTCCGCGGTATCCCACCTGGCTGGCTGTGCTTTCGCGGCGTCGAGCTGCTTCGCGCCGTCCCCAACGTCGCTTGGGACTGTTTGCGCCTTCAGGATAATGTCGCGGTCAGACTGCAGGGCGGGTTGGCACTGGAGCGGAATGTGTATCTGGCTGGCTTTGAGCCATCTCTCGTCATTGATGGGCCGGATCCGGTCGCGCCAATTCTCCTGGATGGGCAGCCACTCCCCGATCATGGTGGCGGTCAAACTGTCATCCCGCTCGCGCCGCACATTCAGCAATCCGGCTATCACACGATCACTGCCGGCACCCGCACGCGCAGCTTTATCACCCGGAGCCCACATCGTGGGGCGCTCCCTTTGTTAACGGTGCCGCAGGTCGCCTACCCACTCCGCCGCGCGGACGGCGGCTATTTCCCATGCGTCACCAGCCCGATTGCCGTCGCGACGCCGCCAGCGACTGGAACTATTTACGTGGCGGGTGCGGCGATCTACGGGCACCAGGAAGACCTACCTGACCTCCTGCCGCATACAGTGCTGGTGCAGGATGGTTTCAAGGGGTATGTCATCCTCGGGCGGCGAGGAGGCGAAATCTTTGCGCACCGCAGAACATTCGCGGTGCGCAAAGACTTGCGGGCGGTGCGCGAGCGACTGCTGTCTTTTGACGTGCCGTTCGAGCCCCAGTGGCTTATCAAAATCGGGCGGAACAAAAGCTACCTCTCTGCCCTGCAGCCCTATGTTCAGCCACCAACAGCCGTACCATCCGGTGACCGCGACCAGATTGCGGCGTGGGTGCGCGCTGTGTGCCGGAAGTCCTACATTAGACGGCTCAGCGATGAGCAAAGCTCCGTATGGCAGACCTATGCCACTGCTGGTGACCGTTTCAAGGCGGTGCGCTGATGAACTACGACGCGCTCTTGCTCTATGTATCTGAAGTTGGCGAGGGAAACTGGACCCAATTCAAGCGCGCCTCAGCGGCGGTGCAATGCGATGCCGCCATCGCCGCCCGGGTTCTTAGCGCACTCGGCCACGCCGAGTTTGCTTGGGATGGCGAGGCGCGCTGGGCAGTCTGCCCGCCTGCTCTGTCTGCCCTACCGCGACAACCTCAGCCGGCAGTGATCCTCTGTGGGCAGCGTCCGCCTGCTTTGTTAGAAGACATGCGAGCCGCAGCCGCACGCCTCGAACTCGGTCTTACGGAGCATCCTCAGGCGGGTGGGCCTTCGGTTATCCAGATCAGCGCCGCGCGCGCGGATATGCTGGAGCAACTCGCCGACGACCTGCGCGTCCGCCTTATTCCACATGCCGCCGAGTACCTCGCCTCCAGCTTGCCCTCGCTCGATACGCTCGTCGCGACCAGCCCAGCCTGCGCCCGTCCGGTCGTCCCACCGATCGCCGCGTTCGACCCAGCGACACGGCAGTGGCTCGAGGTCAGCCAGATCAGCGGAGATGGCCTCTACGAGTACGAAAACTTTTATCCAGACTACCGGCTGCTCCTGGGTGGGCAATGGCGGCTCGTCGGGAAGGAGATCGGCATCTATTCCCTGCTCGACCCCAGCGCTTGGACATATATCCCGGAGCGGCAGGATCTGCGGATTGGGGCGCGCCTGCTGCCCCCACCGCTTTACCAGCGCGCGCTTGTCCTCTGCAGCGGCTATCTGGCCACCTTCGATGGCGCGGATCGCCATTGGGTTTACCGTGATGTTCCCCCGGCGATCGTCGGCGCGCTGGGGCGGAAGTTGAAACAAAGCGTGTAGCGTGGGAGGGATATATGAACGACCCGTATCAGCTATTCGAGCAGCTCTGTGAGAGCTATGGTCGCTATTACGAGAGTGCGTTCGATGTGCGCGACGATGCTATTGCCCGAGAGCGGCGCGCCATGTTGATGGCTGAGGGCGTGTTGTTCCGCGAGCCGTATGTCGAGTTGATGCCGCGCTATGTGTCCTCCGAGCGAACGGTTGCGCAGGCTGTGGGTGAGCTTGGTCTGTCGCCCGACAGTGCCGGTTTCATCGATTTGGGACTGTTTCCGTCACAGCGATCAATTCACCAGCACCAATGGGACGCCTGGAGGTTGTCAGAGAGCGGCAGAAACGTGATCGTCACCTCCGGCACCGGCTCGGGTAAAACCGAGGCGTTCCTCATCCCGACGGTCGCGCGGCTGCTTGAAGAGTCCGTCCACTGGGAAGACGTCCGCAATCCTCCCGCGCGACCGTGGTGGCAGACTGGAAACGCTTGGCAACCGCTGCGAGACCACGAGGAGCGCCCACCGGCGGTACGGGCGCTCGTGCTGTACCCGATGAACGCACTGGTCGAAGATCAGCAGATGCGACTTCGCCGCGCCCTCGACAGTTCGGCAGCGCGAAGCTGGCTTGACGAGCACCGCGGCGGCAACCGCTTTTACTTCGGTCGCTATACCGGCCGCACCCAGGTCTCAGGGCCGCGCCCGCCCAACGTCAAGCCGCAAAAGTTGCTTGAGCAGCGCGAGGTGATGCGGCGCGCCGAGCGATCGTTCGGCTCCGCCAGCGGTAGCAGGCGACCGTACTTCAGCGACCCCACCGGGGCCGAGATGCTCACCCGGTGGGACATGCAAGTGCATCCGCCGGATATTCTGATCACCAACTACTCGATGCTCAACATCATGCTGATGCGCGATAATGAGGAGCCGATCTGGGAGCGTACGCGCGCGTGGCTTGAAGCTGATGCGCGCCACCTCTTTACGCTGATCGTCGACGAACTGCACAGCTACCGTGGGACGGCCGGAACCGAGGTCGCACTCATCCTGCGCAACCTGTTCGCGCGCCTCGGCCTCTGGGAGCGCCCCGACCAGCTGCGGATCATCGCTGCCAGCGCGTCGCTGAACAACGACCCCTCGGGCAAAGCTTACGCCGCGCAGTTTTTTGGTCTGCCAGCCGACAGCTTCGAGATCATCACCGGCCAGCGTGTTCTGCCGACGACGGCGGCACAAAATCTCAGCCCCCACGCCGCCGCGTTCACCGCGTTCCTCGCGAGCGAGGATACCTACGCGGCGGAGGCCGAGGCGCGGCAGACTCTGCTTAAGGATCTCGGCCAGCCGCCATCACCCGCCCCGCCCGATCTGCGCGCCGCGCTCGAACACATCGCGGCCGACGCAACCCTGGTCGAGCAGTGTCTAGACGACGGTCAGATTAAGGCGCAGGGGTTTAGGACGCTTGCGGCAGGCGTTTTCCCAGATGTAGCCGAGGCCGACGCGCAGCACGCGGCCCTCGGCGGTCTGCTGCGCGCGCTTGGCCAAGCGGCATCAGAGAAGGGTGAGATGCTGCTACCCGTTCGCCTGCACTACTTCTTCCGCAATGTTCAGGGTCTCTGGGCCTGCTCTAACCCCGCGTGCAGCGAGGTTGCGCCCGAGCACCGCAGCGACAGTCGCAGCATCGGCAAGCTGTACCGGTCGCCGCAGGTTCGCTGCGGCTGCGGCGGACGTGTGCTGGATCTCCACTACTGCCAGACCTGTGGTGAGGTCTTTCTTGGCGGCTTTAACAGTGTGATCGACCGCTTCGAGCAAGGCAATACCTGGGCGCTAGTGCCAGACCAACCTAATTTGCAGGACCTGCCGGACCGGGCGGTACATGACCGTGCACACGCCGTCTACACCATCTACTGGCCCTCTACCCAGAATCCTGCGTTCGACCCCCGGTGGATGAGTACGAGCGGCCCGCACAAACAGCGGTTTGACTTCGCCTTTGCACATGCGCGCCTTCAGCACGCAACGGGCGCCATCGCCCTCGCCGCCAAGGGCCAACCGTGGACGGGCTGGGTGTATACTGCAAAGACGAAGGTAACTGGGGACGATGACCCCTTCAAGCGGATGCCGGCGGCGCCGGTTATCTGCCCGTGTTGCGGCGACGATTGGGAAGGCGACCGCAAGCTAGAAGTGACCAACAAAGAGCGTATGCGCTCGCCGATCCGTACGCTGCGCACCGGCTTCGAGAAGGTCAACCAGGTGCTCGCCGACACATTGCTGCGGCAGATCCCGCCTGAGTCGCGCAAGCTCGTCCTCTTTTCAGACAGCCGCCAGGACGCGGCCAAGCTCTCCGCCGGCCTTGAGAAGAGTCACTTTACCGATGTTATCCGCCAAGTCGTCGTTCGCGCGGCGCTGGGCCTCAAGGCCGAGCCCGACCTATACCGGCGCTATGTGCGCCAGGAGGAGCTTACGCCCGACGAGGTACGGCGGGCGCGCGACTATGAGCGGCAGTTTCGCACGGATGCCGATGCCATCCGCCGCGGCTTCGAGCGCTACGCGACAGCCGACGACCTAGCGGCGGCTGAGCAGATCCTGGCGGCGGCGAACGCCCCCGTACAGCTGAACACGCTGCGCGGCGCGGTCGAGCGGGAGCTGCTCAGCCTCGGCATGAACCCGGCCGGGCCTGACCCGGAATTTCAGCAGTTTCAAGACGGCAGCGGCAAGGTGTCGTGGAAAACGCTGGTCGACTGGCGAGCGCGACCGCGGCCGCAGTGGCGGCAGGCCGGCGAGTTCTCGCCGCCTGCGCAGACGCATCTCCAGCGCATCACTGAGCGCGCCATGCAGGAAGTTGTCTACATGCTGTTCGCGCACCGGCGGCGTGACTTTGAATCGCTCGGACTCGGCTGGGCGACGCTCAATCCACACATGGACATCCAGCCCTACGCAAACGGCATTGATGTGACCGCCTTGCGGCAAGTCTGCGACGGCACCATTCGCATCCTGGCTGACCACAATCGCACACCCAAGCCGCCGCCGCGAAAATCGCCGCAGCAGCTTCCGCAAGCACCCGGCTACATCCGCCGCTATTGGGCTGCGGTGGCTGAGCGCCTGGGCGTGTCGCCTGGGGACATGGCCGACGCCGTGATTCGAACGCTGGAGGAGTCTAAGGCGCTTGGCGCTGGCTATATCCTCGATCCCGCCAACCTATACGTGAGCCTTGCGCCGCAGGGTCAGGAGGTGATGGTCTGGCGCTGCCTCCGCTGCCGCCAGCCCCATCTGCATCAGGCAGGCGGCATCTGCACGGACACAGCCTGCCTATCGACCCTGCCCGTTCAGGTGGTGCCGATTCGCGAGGGTCGGCCGGACGACTACTACGCCTTTCTGGCTGACGAGCAGAAGGCTGGGGCGCCGTTCCGCCTCCACTGCCAGGAGCTGACTGGCCAGACCAATAAAGACGACGCTGCCGATCGCCAGCGGTTGTTCCAGGACGTGGTGATGGAGCAGTTCGGCGAGATCGCCATCACCGACACCATTGACCTGCTCAGCGTCACGACCACGATGGAGGCCGGCGTTGACATCGGCCAGCTGCTCGCGATCATGCTCTCCAATATGCCGCCGATGCGCTTCAATTACCAGCAGCGCAGCGGGCGTGCAGGGCGGCGCGGCGCAGGCCTGGCCGTGACGTTGACTGTCTGCCGTGGTCGCAGCCACGACGATTACTACTTCCAGCACCCCGACCGGATCACCTCCGATCCGCCGCCGCAGCCCTACCTCGATCTGCGCCGCGAGGAAATCGTGCGGCGCGTACTCGCAGCCGAGTCGCTCCGGCGCGCGTTTCGCGCGTGTCGCGACCAGATAGCCGTGGACCAGCAGGAGCAGGAGGAACTCGAAGCCTGGTCGGATCTGGATACCGGTTCGAATGTCCACGGGCAGTTCGGCGCGGTCGAAGATTGGCCGCAATGGGAGCCGCATATCCGCGCGTGGTTGGCCGCGCACGTCGTGGAGGTCGCATCCATCCTCGATGATTTGCTGCATGAGGCGCCCGCCGAAATCCAGAAGCAGCGCGACGATCTGATGGATTTCATCACTGCCGGCCTGTGCGATGCGATTGTGAATATCCTCAGCGACCCGGCGCTTACCCACGAGGCGCTCTCCGAGCGGCTAGCGAACGGCGGCATTCTGCCGATGTTTGGCTTCCCGACACGGGTGCGCTGGCTCTACCATGAGCTCCCACGCATCAATCAATGGCCGCCCGCGCGCGGCGTGATCGACCGCGACCTCGGTATCGCCATCAGCCAGTTCGCTCCAGGATCGGAGACGGTCAAGGATAAGGCAGTCTACACGGCGATCGGCGTGGTGGACTACAAAAAGGAGCGTGGTCGTATTGCCTCAGTTCCGAACCCGCTTGGGCCGCCGCAAGACGTGGGGATGTGCAAATCCTGCCAGGGCCTTGACACCGATCCCGCGCAGGGCAGCACTCAATGCCCGATCTGCGGCAGCCCGGACGAGTACCGGCAGGCGCGCCTGAGCCAGCCCGCCGGCTTCTGCACCGCCTATGGGCACGAGCGTGCGTTCGATGGCCAGTTTGAGTGGACACCACGTGCCAGCCGGGCGCGGATGCCGCTGGCAAAGGAGGAACCGGACTGGCGGCGCACCTCGAACGGGGCGTACCGTATCGCCACGCTGTCCGGCCTGATCTACGCCATCAACGATAACGACGGCAATGACTTCGCCTTTCGTCAGATGCGCGGCACACAGGCATGGGCGGTCGAGGCGACACTGCCAACACACCCAGTATCACTGAACACAAACTACCAGTTGGAGGCGACAATTGATACGCGCGCGCTAGCAGCGATCACCAAGACCGACGTCCTGCTCGTCGGCTTTGATGGACGCCGCGTCATGCCGGGCGTGTCGCTGGACCTGCGGTTGCTTCCGCAGCGCGCGGCCTGGTATTCGTTCGGCTTCCTGCTGCGCGACACGGCGGCACGGTTGCTTGACATCGACCGGCAGGAAATCCAGGTCGGCGTTCGGCCTCGGCCTGGAGTGGATGGCCCGGAGGCCGAGGTGTTTCTGGCCGACCGTTTGCAAAATGGCGCGGGATATGCTACCTATCTGGGGCGTGACGAGGTGTTCGCTGGCCTGATCGAGCAATGCGCCGCGTCGCTGACGCACCTGCTCGCACACAGTGACGGTCACTGCGATAGCGCCTGCTACGACTGCCTGCGCGAATACAGCAACATGGCGTACCACGGCCTGCTGGATTGGCGGCTGGCGATAGACCTGGTGCGCCTGGCGCGCGGCGAGGCGATTGGACTTGACGGGTACTGGCAGTCGCTCGCGAGCGCGGTCACGGCCTCGTTCGCGTCCACGTTCGACTGGACGCCCGAGACGTTCGGGCCGCTGCCAGGGCTGGTGCGCGGCAATATGGCGCTGATCATCGGCCACCCGCTCTGGCGCAGCAGCGGACCTTTTCTGACCGCCGAGCTTGGCGAGGCGCTCGTCGCCGCCAATGTTGCGGGCTTCACCAGCGACGGGCCGCGACGGGCGAGGATGATCAACATATTCGAGGTCATCCGCCGCCCGGCCTACTACAATCTTGAGGTCATAAACAGATGATCGCTGTGCAACTCACGCCGCTGCCCCATGTCTCGCCGACGATGGCGGCCCGCCTCCAGGTCTGTCCCTTGCAGGTGGCCTGCGACCGCGACAAGCTGATTCAGAGCATGCTCGTAAAAGGGACGTCGGCGCGCCTGGGTACGATCTGCCACCGCGTGCTCGAAGCTGTCGGCAAACATGCGATTCAGCCCACAGCGGATTGGGACGCCGCCTTTGAGAAGCTGTGGGGCCAGGAGGTCGCGCGGATGGAAGCCGAGGTCGAGCAATCGGCGCGCGACTGCCACCTTGGAAGCCCGGAGCGCTGGCCGTATTATGCAATGCGGCGCGCGTGGCTGAAGCATACGGCGCAGGATATATGGTCGCGTCAGGGCGAAGGCATGGTGGTCAAGCGCGCGCCAGAGCGAGGAATAGTTGTCGCGTTCGAGCGACGCTACACNNGCTGGTGATCGAGGATTACAAGACCGGAGCAATCCTGGAAGCGGGTGGCGAAAGGCTGGCACCCAAGGTGCGCGAGAGCTACCGCCAGCAACTCCTACTGTACGCGGCGATGCACCACAATACAGAGGGCGTGTGGCCGAAGCGCGCTCGCCTGATTCCGCTTGAAGGCGAGCCCGTCGATATTGCCATTGACCCACAGGAGGCCAGCGCACTAGCGATGGCGGCGCTAACACTGGTCGATACCTATAATGCGGCGCTTGCGGCTGGCCGAGACCCCCGCGACCTCGCGTGCCCAGGCCAGGATACGTGCAAATGGTGTGGCTATCACGGTGTTTGCGACGCCGTGTGGGAGGCGATGTCGCCTGAATGGGAGTGGTCGTACCACGCCGTTGAGGGCTTGGTGCTGGCGGCACAGCCTACGTCACGCGGCCTTACCAACGCCGACGTGAACGTCGAGCGGAGCAGCGTGCCCTCCGGCACCTACCGCATTCAGACCGATACTCCCGCCGTGGGCGCTGCGCTTGTTCGCGCGCAGCGCTCGCGCGTGCGCATCACCAATCTCCGGTTCGTTGGCGGTCGCCTCGTCACAACGCCGACGAGTGGCGTCTGGAGTGCCCAAGAGTGACTTCATAGCAGGACACGCCAGGCGCGGCGAGGGCTGGCGGCACATTCTGCGGAGTAGATTGTTAGTGGAGGTAGATATGCCGATTACAGCCGTGTCGCTTTTCTCCGGCTGCGGGGGGTTTGATCTAGGAGCGCGGCGCGCGGGCGTCGAGATTCTATGGGCCAACGATGTGTACCGATTTGCTGCCGCGACTTACCGGAAGCATTTTCCTGATGTGGCGTTCACTCACACTGACATCACCCTCTTTGATAAGCGGCGTCTGCCGCGCGCAGATTTGCTATTCGGCTGCTATCCCTGCCAGGGGTTCAGTGATGGCGCGCGGCGACGCGTAGGCGGCGAGGAGCGCGACTACTTCGCGAATGAGCGCAATTTCCTCTATCAGCAATTTGTGGAGGCCATTCCCCATGTCCAGCCGGCGGTGGTCTTCATCGAGAACGTGCGCGGCCTGCGCTCTTCAGTCAACGGCTGGTTTTTCGCTGCCCAGAAGCAGGCGCTGGAGCAGGCTGGGTACGTTGTCTATGCGGAAAGGCTTAATACAAAGGAGTACGGCCTGCCGCAGAGCCGCGAGCGAATCTTTATCGTCGGAGTGCGGCGCGACATCGACTTCGCCTACACGTTTCCCACGCCGACACACGGGCCGGGCTTGCCTCACCCATATACGACGCAGTTTGAGGCGATTGGGCAGCTTCCCCGCTGGCCGACAGGTGAGTTCGAGGCCTCGGGGTTTCACGGCCACTACCTGACCCGCAATCGGAAAAGGGGGTGGGACACGTATAGCAACACGATCGTCGCCCATAGCGACCATGTTCCG
>JAFEAS010000094.1:0-3124 GCA_018266315.1 Chloroflexi bacterium SZAS-1
GTGCCAACGCTCGTTGGTATCGATGGGCAGGCCAAGATGAGCAAAAGCCTGGATAATGCGATCTACCTCAGCGACGACGCCAAGACGGTTGAGCAGAAGGTGCGCGGTATGTTCACCGACCCGAACCGCATTCGCGCCGACATCCCTGGCCGCGTTGAGGGCAACCCGGTGTTTATCTATCACGATGCGTTCAACCCGAACGTTGAAGAAGTGAACGATCTGAAAGAGCGCTACCGGCTGGGTAAAGTTGGCGATGTCGAGGTGAAGAAAAAGCTGACTGTTGCGCTGAACAACTTCCTTGACCCGATCCGCGAACGCCGTGCCGAGCTGGAGCGCAACCCGCATATTGTTGAAGACGTGCTGACGGCTGGCAGCGCGCGCGCCCGCCAGGAAGCCGACGAAACCTTGCGCATGGTGAAGGAAGCGATGGGGTTGAATTTTATTCAGTAGGTTATAGCCAGCTGGTTACGATCGCCTACTTCTCGAAGGAGCAACCGATGCAATTCAAGCCCTCGCTTGAAGACATGCGCGCGCTGTGCGACCAGGGCAACCTGTGCCCGATCTATGCCGAAATTCTCGCCGATCTTGAGACGCCGGTATCGGCATTTCTCAAAGTTGCGCGCGGGCCATGGAGTTTTTTGCTTGAGTCGGTTGAAGGTGGGCAACACCTGGCGCGCTATTCGTTCATTGGCGCGGAACCGTATATGACCTTGCGCTTCGCCGATGGGCTGGCCCAGGCGGTGCAGGGCGGCTACAAGCAAACCTTACCCTATACCGACCCGCTAGTGGTGCTAGGATCGTACCTACGCGAGTATCGCCCGGTGCGCCTGCCCGATCTGCCGCGCTTTGTTGGCGGCGCGGTGGGCTACCTGACGTATGAGACAGTTGCGCGTTTCGAGCGGCTGCCGGTGCCTGAGGCTCGCGCCTACACCATCCCTGAAGGGATGTGGCAGTTTGTCGATACACTACTGGCGTTCGACCACCTGAAGCATAAAATTAAGGTCATTGCGCACGTTCACCTGGATGCAGCCGACCTTGATGCGGAATATGCCCGCGCCTGCGCTAAAATTGAAGCGCTGATTCAACGCTTGGATGGGCCATTACCGGCGACTGACCAGCGCCCACCAACCAGCGACCAGCCATCTGCGCGCGCGTCGGCAGCCGTGCGCCCGTCATCGAATGTAACCCAGGCGGAGTACGAGCAGCGCGTGCTGGCGGCCAAGGAGTATATTGCTGCCGGCGATATTTTTCAGGTCGTGCCTTCGCAGCGCTTCAGCCGCCCAGTCAATACGGATTCGTTCACGATCTATCGCGCGCTACGCACGATCAACCCTTCGCCATATATGTTCTACCTGCGCACGCCCGAGTGCGAGCTGGTGGGAGCCTCGCCCGAGTTGCTGGTGCGCGTAGAAGATGGCCTGGTGACGACCCACCCGATTGCGGGCACGCGCTGGCGTGGTGCCGACGAGGCCGAAGATCGGGCGCTGGCGGATGAACTGCTGGCCGATGCGAAAGAGCGCGCCGAGCACCTGATGCTGGTGGATCTGGGGCGCAACGATATTGGCCGCGTGTCGCAGCCGGGCACGGTGAGCGTGCCAGACTTTATGTTCGTTGAGAAGTTTAGCCATGTGATGCACCTGGTGAGCCACGTTACCGGGCGGCTGCGCAGCGATATGAGCGCGCTCGATGCGCTGCGGGCCTGCTTCCCGGCGGGCACGGTCAGTGGCGCGCCCAAGATTCGCGCGATGGAGATTATTTCTGAGCTGGAAGGCCAGCAGCGCGGTATTTATGCTGGCGCGGTGGGCCATGTTGGCTTTAATGGCGACCTCGATACCTGCATAGCGCTGCGCACTATGATTGTGAAGGATGGCGTGGCATATGTGCAGGCGGGCGGCGGGGTAGTAGCTGATAGTAATCCTACGGCTGAGTTCAACGAGAGCTATAACAAAGCCGCCGCGCTGCTGCGCGCGATCGAAGAAGCTGAAACGCTCTCATAAAGGTAGGCTAATATGTCGGCTGAACGCCCACTGTACCCAGATACCACGCAGCGCCCAGTTAACGATACCTATCATGGGGTGGCGGTAACCGAGCACTATCGTTGGCTCGAAGACCCAACCGACCCGGCTGTGCGCGCGTGGAGTGCGGCGCAGCAGGCGCTGGCGCGGGCGATGCTCGATCGCCTGCCCGCACGCGAGCCGCTCCTGGCGCGGTTTCGCCAGCTGCGCACGCAGGCCGCGCCCGATTATATCGAGCTGAAACCGTGCGCCGGGCGGCTGTTCGCGCTGAAGAAGCAGCCGCCTAACAATCAGCCGCTGCTGGTGCTGCTCGATGCCCCTGATGCGTTCGCCAGTGAGCGGGTCGTGCTCGACCCAAATGTGCTCGACCCGAGCGGCGCAACGACGATTGATTTCTTCGTGCCTGCGCACGATGGTCGGCTGGTGGCGGTGTCGCTCTCGCAGCATGGCAGCGAAGATGGTACGCTAGTGATCTACGACGTAGCGACTGGCCGCGCGCTCGATGACCGAATCCCGCGCGTCACCTACCCGACGGCGGGTGGCAGCGTGGCGTGGAACGCCGACGGCAGTGGATTATACTACACGCGCTACCCACAGCCTGGCGAGCGTGCCGCTGCCGATCTGTTTTTTTATCAGCAAGTGTATTTCCACCAGCTTGGTACGCCAACAACTGCGGATACCTACGTGATTGGGCGCGATTTCCCACGCATCGCCGAGGTTGATCTGTACAGCTCGGGCGATGGGCAATGGCTGCTGGTACAGGTGGCGAATGGCGACGGCGGCGAATATGCCCACTACCTGCGTAGCCCGGCGGGTGAATGGGCGCAGGTGACCGATTTTGCCGACCATGTAAAGGGCGTGTATTTCGGCGGCGACGCACTGCTGCTACTGTCGTTCCAGCATGCCCTCAATGGCAAGCTCCTGCGTGTGCCGCTAGCTGCGCCGGTGCTGGCACAGGCCGCAACGGTTGTGCCCGAAAGCGCGGTCGCAATCACTGCCGTCACGCCAACCGCGACGCGCATCTATATCACCGAGATGGTTGGCGGGCCGTCCGAAGTGCGGGTGTATGGGCATGATGGCAGCGACCAGGGCAGGCTGCCGCTCGCGCC
>JAFEAS010000094.1:3160-4196 GCA_018266315.1 Chloroflexi bacterium SZAS-1
AGCAACACCTTTGTGCGCCCGCCCGGCTGGTATCGTTTCGATCCCGCCGCCGAAGAGCCTGAGGCCACCGCGCTCTTCACGCACTCGCCCGCCGACTTTGGCGATGCCGTGGTCACGCGCGTATTCGCTACTGCGTCGGATGGCACGCGCGTACCAATCAGTGTATTGCACCGCGCAGGCATCGCCCTCGATGGCACAAACCCGGCCTTGCTGTATGGCTATGGCGGGTTTGGTATTAGCCTGACGCCGCGCTTCGATCCACTGCTCAGCGTGTGGCTGGAGCAGGGTGGCGTGTTTGCCATGGCCAACCTGCGTGGCGGCGGCGAATATGGCGAGGCCTGGCACCAGGCCGGGAACCTGACGCGCAAACAGACCGTCTTCAGCGATTTTATTGCCTGCGCCGAGCACCTGATTGCAGCAGGCTACACCAACCCGGCGCGGCTGGCGATTATGGGACGCAGCAATGGTGGCCTGCTGGTGGGCGCGGCGCTAACGCAGCGGCCCGAGCTATTCCGCGCAGCCGTGGCGGCCGTTGGCATCTACGATATATTACGCATTGAGCTGGATGCAAATGGCGCGTTTAATGTCACTGAATTTGGCACGGTGGCCGACCCGGCGCAGTTCGCCGCGCTGTACGCCTACTCGCCTTATCATCGTGTCACTGACGGCGTTGCCTACCCGGCGGTGCTGGTTACCACCGGCGAGTACGATGGCCGCGCCAACCCGGCGCACTCGCGCAAGTTTGCGGCGCGCTTACAAGCCGCCAGCGGCGCGGCGCGGCCCGTTCTGCTGCGCATTAGCACTAGCTCCGGCCATGGCATTGGCACCAGTCTGAACGAGCAGATCATCGAAGATGCTGACATTTACGCCTTCTTGTTCGACCAGCTGGGCATAACATATCGTTCGCTTGACGCAGGGATCGTACAGTAGCGCCTGAAACAGTTTTTTTCTTGATAGTGCATTGCTCAATAACACGCATTACGTGGTGGACGTTTTTCGCCTTTGGCAGAACGGTACGTTTGTATCATCGTGTTCC
>JAFEAS010000094.1:4263-4555 GCA_018266315.1 Chloroflexi bacterium SZAS-1
TGTGCGACCATGTAACGCGTGTCAATAAATGCTATCTTGCAAATAACCATATGGCCAATAGCAAAACCAACGCCGTGCGCACGCTCGACCGGGCCGGGATTGCCTATGAGCTACGCGAATACGATATCGACGAGCGCGACCTGAGCGCCGAGCGCGCCGCAGGCAAATTAGGTATGGCGCCCGAAACCGTGTTCAAAACGCTGATTACGCGCGGCGACCGTACCGGGCCAGTACTAGCCTGCCTGCCCGCTGGCACCGAGCTTGATCTGCGCGCGCTGAGCGAGGCCAGCGG
>JAFEAS010000095.1:0-32289 GCA_018266315.1 Chloroflexi bacterium SZAS-1
GTATACCCCGCTGGAAGGTGCGGGCGGTGAACGCATTGCGCACTTGCCAATCGACAGCGAGCTAGCGCAAGCATGGGTGGCACTCACCGGCGAGCCATTTCGCCCGCACCAGGCCCACGCGCTTACGGCATTACGGCGGGGCGAGCCAGTGGCCTTGCGTGCGGCCAGTGCCGATGCAATGCTCACGGCCAACCTGCTGCTTTACGCGACACTGCTAGCTGATCCAGCGGCAACGGCGCTGATTGTACCGCCCGATGAGGTGAGTGTGCAGGCCACTTGGGCGCGCATTGCGCAGCTCAACCAGGCGCTGCCGCGCACAATGCAGATCAACGCGCTGCCAATCGCGCCTAACCGCCGCCCGGATGTATCGGCGCGAGTGGTGATTGCATCTCCAGCTGCGCTCCATACCCGGCTGCTGCGTCACCACGATCGCGGCTGGAGCAACTTCTGGGCGCGCCTGCAACTGGTGCTGCTGCCCGATCTTCAGCAATTTACTGGCGTCGCAGCGGCTCAATTAGCCGATCTGCTGTTCCGTAGCCAGCGGATTGCCGCACATCATGGCGGGCACGCGCCGAATTTCCTCGCGGTGCTGCACGATGTTGCCGAGGCCGATACCGTGCTAACCGGGCTGTTAGGCCAACCCTGGCGCGTGGTTGCCGCCGATGATGGGCCGCGTGCGCCTTCGGGTCTGGCGGTCTGGCGTGGTGGGAGTGGATGGCGGCGCGATGTCACCGAGCTGGCGACGACCTTCCAGCGTCAGGGTTATCAGGTACACATTGTTTGCCGCCAGCTCGATCGCCCGCTGCTGGCCCAGAGCATTGGCGATGTGCCGCGGGTTACCTTTGGGCCAGAGCTGATGCCTGCGCAGGTGCTGATTGCAGCCGGTTTCCCCGCCGGGCATAGTGCTGTGCGCCGGATGCTGCACTCAGGCAGTCAGGCGGTCGTGGTGGTGCTGGGCGAACTTCCGCATGAGCAGGCGCTGGCCCGCCAGCCGCAAGATTTTGCCATCGCCCCGGCTAGCAGCTGGGTTGCACCCGGCGCAAATGCCTATGTGCTGGCCCGCCATGTCGTGTGTGCCGCCAGCGAGCTGCCATTGACCGAGATCGAGGCGGGTGCTTGGGGCGTGCTCGATATTGTCGAGCGGCTGGTGGCGCAGGAACAGCTGGTTGATTTGCCCGATCCTGAGGTGGCCTGGAAGCCGACGGATGCGGCGGGCGACCCCTATGCTGATTGGAGCCTGCGCTCGGCGAGTGGCGGCGCGGCAGTCGCGCGTAACGAACAATCGCAATCGCTTGGCATGATCGAGGCCGATCTGTACGATCGCTGGGCCTTCCCGAATGCTGCGCTGCCGCCCGGTGTGGGTGGCTACCGTGTGCTGGCCCGCGATGATGACACGGGCGCGATGACGCTGCGCGCCGAGCCTGGTGGTCGCCGCACCTACCCGTTACGGCGCTGCACCGTCACCGTGCGCGATGCGCGCGAGTCGCGCACCATGGTAGGTAATCGTGCTGTGGCCTGGGGCCGGGTGGTGGTGGAAGAAGAGTGCTACGGCTATCGCGAGGCTAGCAGTAATAGTACGCCTGCTGATATTGCACTCAACCCTAAGCTCAACACCCGCTGGGCTGCCCCGGCTTGCTGGTTCGAGCTGCACACCGATATTCAGGTGCAGGGGCAGTTCATTGGCTGGAGCCTGGCGGCGGCACTACAGTTACGGGCCTTGGCCGATTTCACCGATGTGGTGCCGTGCTACGATCATGCTTCGCGGCGCTTGTATTTAGTTGATGCGCAGCCAGGCGGGAATGGCCTTTCGGCCTGGGCATATACGCATGCCGAAGAGCTGCTGCCCCTGGCGTATGATATTGCGCTGGCGTGCCGTTCCGATCCCTTGCTCGAACCACTGTGCCGCGCCGATATGGATTGGCTGCTGCTCCTGCTGGGCCGCCAGGTAGCCGAGGTTTCCGCTGCCCCGTCGCGACCGCCAGCCCGCGTGGAATTTATTCCTGCGCCCGAGCCGCCTGCAACCGCTCCGCCGCCATCGGTTGTCATTCCGCGCAAGCTCGCGCGTAGCGACGAAGCGCCCCGGCCTGCCCGCGCACCGAGCGAGTCACCGGCGGTGCGGCCCAGCCCGCCGCCCGAAGCTCGCCCTGTGCCGGTGCGTGAAGAGCCGGTGCCGCCCACGCCTGAACCCGAGCTGCGCCCGCTGCCGCTGTGGGACGAACCTAAACCAGCCGTGCCTGAGCCAGAACCGCCGATACAGCGACCTGCCCGCGCGCCCGGTGAGCCGCCCGCTGTTCGCCAGCCGCCCGCGCCCGAAGCACTAACCAGCCGCCCACGCTACGCTGCGCCACCGCCGCCCAATCGCCCAACTGAACGCACACCGGCACCAGCTGAGGAAGAGGCTGCGCCCGATGCCCAGGCGCTGATTGAGCGGTTGCGCCGCCAGCGCCAGCAGCGCGAGGCCCGGCAGCAGGTGCCACCGCGTACCCCGGTGCGCCCCTCAGCCGAGGCATTCACCGTGGCCCAGCGCTTTGCGGCAGGCGACAAGGTTTTCTGCCTGCCGTATGGCGATGGTGAGGTGCGTGAGAGCCATGTCGAAGATGGACGCGAGCTGCTCACCGTCACCTTTCCCGATCTCGGCGACCTGCCGATTGACCCGATGCTAAACCTTGTGCGCAAACTCGGCCCCCCCACCACCGACGACGACGATCTGCTCTAGCTGCCTCAGCTTGCGGCGTCGGTCAGCACGCCTACCACTACCGCCCACACCAGCACTTCTGGCACAACGAAGTGTAGCTGTGCGCCCTGCTGCTCGTAGGCAAGCGGCACCGCGTGCCCCTGTTCGGCGTCGGGGGTGAGCAGCAGCACGCGGCTGAGCGCGGGTACGTCGGCGAGCGTAATTGTGAGCGGGCCGCGCGGCGTTGGTGGGGTGCGCAGTGCGTTCCACTCGGTATCGGCCTGGTCGGCCAGGTTGATCAGGTTGAGCACGCGATATCCGGGCCGCGTGCGCGCAATCGCCCATATGCCGCCTGCGGTGGCCTCGCGTGCCGCTGGTGCGCCGTTGATCTGTGGCTTGGCCTGCGGCCAGTCGCTCAGCGCACCAGCGGAAAGCCATTCTTCATAGCGCACCAGGAAATCGTAGTAGGCGTGCATCTGCGGCACAAACTCCGGGCGCAGCGTCGCATATTTCGGGTAGTATGGGTCGCACAGTATACCATTGCGCTCGCCCAATAGCAGGTGCGATCCTCCCACCGCTGCGATGACCGCCGTCGCCAGTAGTGCCGCTGCCTCGGCGCGTGGCACGTCGGCAGGTGGGCAATCGAGGAAGGGTGAGAGGTAGGCTGCCAGAATCACTGGCTTATTTCCGCCCAGCCGCCGGGCCTCGCGCACCAGCCGCCGCAGGTCGTTATAGCTCACATCGGGCGGCCATACCTCAATGTACACCACATCCTGCGATGTTGGCGCAACCGTCTCGATCGGCCAGTTGCCCACTGCATTGAAAATAACCCCGGCGCTTGGCTTGGCTGCAACAACCGCGGCGCGCGCCGCGTCGATGAGCGGCGGAAAGTGCTCCGAGAGATCAACCAGCGTGCCAGTCGCATCGGTCGCAGTCTTCGGGAAGCCGTACTGGTCAAGGTGAATTCCATCGAAATCCAGCTCGCGCACGGTGCGGGCGAATTCGGCCACAATTTCGGGCACCCAGGGTGAATCGGGCGCAATATTCATAATATAGAACAGCTCAACCAGGCTCACCCGCTGGCCGTTTTCATCGAAGAGCGCCAGCTCAGGGTGGCGATCGGCGTACTCTGGCTCGGCACCATACACCGCACCATAGGCCAGTGCCGCCGCGCCGCGTGCCTGCACCGCCGCAATTGCCGCGCGCACTGTGGCAAGCGAAAGCCGCCGCCCCAGCGCATCGGTGAAGCCCTGATCTGCCGGGTCGATCTGGTCGGCGGGAGGAATGAGGATGTAATGCCGCCACATCCAGTCGTAGAACTGCACAACATTCAGGTGGTTGCGCAGCAGCGCATCGCAGCGCTCGATTACATCGCGCTGGCCGGGCGCAAAATCAGACAGAAAGCCATAGCGGGGTGCCTGCGACCAGCGTTCTAGCACATCGAGCGCGCCGCTGCCGTAGGCCACTACCGCCCCGGTGTCATCGCTCAGTGTCGCCACAAGCCCGTAGCCGCGCGGAGTTTCGGGTGGTAGGTGTAGCGTAAACACTACCGGCCCGGCCGCGCCGAGTGCAATTGTCTGGGTTTGTTCGGCCACGAGCTGGTCGAGATGGGTCAGCGCGAGTGTGAGCGAGGCCAGGCCATACGCCCCAGTGGTATCGATGATTACGGTTACATGGGCTGGCTTACCAGGGGAATAACTCGCCTGATCGGGTGCGATATCGACAATGCAGGGAACATTGTTCATGAGGGTTCATCCTTATCTATACGCTTCTGCTCAGCGCTCTCCGCGAATCAGCGGCGAAGCTAATTTTCAAGCCAGAGCATATCCCAATACTGCAGGCGCGGCAGTGTGAACTGAATGAAGGCTCCTTGCGTATCGGTGCCGCTGGTGTACGCAAGCGCTGTCGCTGCGCCATGGTTTGCGTCGGGGGTGGCATACCACAGCCGCGCGCCCGTGCGGTGCGGGGTGGGCATGTGCAGCGTTACGCTCAAGTTTTCGAGGACATCGGGCGCCGGGTAGATCGCGCCGGTGTCGCGCCACAGGCTCAGTCGATTATTCTTCAGGTTGATCAGGTGGACGACAGTGGCAGTGGGCGTGGCGCGGGGCAGCGCCCAGATCATGCCGCGCTTGCCGCTGGCGCTGATTGCCTGCCCGTCGATGGTAGCTGCTACCTCTGCCGGGCGCGCGCGGTCGCGCAGCAGGTTTTCGTAGGCCACGGCGAAGTCATAATTCTCCTGTATCGCCGCCTTGAGCGTGTCGCTCATCACCAGCGGCTGGCTCGGGAAATATTCCTTCGCAAGCATTCCAGCGCGGTCGCCCAGCTCAAGGTGCGCGGCCCCGGCGGCGAAGATGGTAGCGTCGGCCAGGCGCACCGAAGGCTCGCGGAAGGTGTGGCCGCTGCCTGCATGTTCGGCGTAATCGCGGTTCATGTAGGCGGGCAGCACGATCGCCTTGTCGGAATGTGTGCGCGTGCGCTCGATCAAGTCGACAATATCGCCATAGGTGCTGGTGCCATCGTTTTCCCATAGCTCGGCGTACAGCACATCCACGTCGGCTTTATCGGCAATATCGTTCAGGCCGTAGCCGCCCACCGCATTGAAGACCAGGCGCTTGCCCAGCGCGTCGCGCGCGGCATTCACGAATTCGGTATAGGCAAGCGGCAGGTTAACGATCTGCTTGTTCCAGTTCCACAGCAGCCCACGCTTGCCCAGCGTGTCGATATGCCAGCCGTCGAAGTCGAAATGCGCGAACACCTGGCGTTCCTGACCGAAAATATACGCCTGCCAGTCGCGGTTCGTCGGGTCGAACAGAAACAGCTTGCTTGTGGGCCAGCTGGCGGGCAGTGGATGAAAATCCTGCTGCTCGGGTGTGTAGTTGCCGCCGCCATTTTTGAACAAACCCCACTCGGGTTTTACGCCACTACCATCGCGCCAGTAGTTATCGTATGCGCCAAACGCGAGGTTATAGTTGAAGGCCAGCATCCCGTGCGCATGCGCTTGCTCAATCAGCGCCGTCACAGTGTCGCGCGCAATGCTGCGCCCGGCGATATCGGGCCAGCTCGCATTAGGCGAGTAGGGGCGGTGGTGCTGCCACTGCCAATCGTAGAATTGGAGTGCGTTCAGGTGAAAGCGATTCAGCGCTGCGATGGTCGCCTGGGCATCCACATCTGTGCCATACTGGCTGAGAAAGCCATAGCGCGGGAAACGCTGCCAGTCGCTCGATACGTCTACGGCAGTCGCCGCGCTGTCGGCTGGTGCGCCATTCGCAAGTGCGGTCACTCCAACACGGTAGCCAGTGAAGTCGGCGGCGGGCGGCTGCCAGGTGAAGCTCAGCGCGGCAGTTGCGCCTGGCGCCAGCTGCGCGATTGGCTGGCGTTGTGCTGGCGCAGCAGGCTGGCCCAGGTGCTCGAATGTTACAGCCAGCTCACCGCTGAAGGGCGCATTAGTGCGGTTGTTGAGCGTCACTGTGATTTGCACTGGCGTGCCGGGCGGGTATGCTGCGCGGTCGGTGTCAATGCCTGCAATCAGCTGGCTGGTAGTGGGTGTTGAGGTAGGTGCAGCAGTGGGGAGGGCAGCAGCGAGTGGCGTGGGTGGTGCCGATGGCGCGGGCACAGGTGCTAGGCTGCACGCTGCCAACCCACACAGCAGCAATAACGTTAGCCCGGCGAATGCGCGTTTCATTGGCTGTGGAGCAGGGTATAGAGCGTGAGGTAGGCGGCGTGCGACCATAGTAATGGGCAGGCGCTGGTGCCCCACCGCTCGTTCCATACTGGCAGCATCTCGGGGTAATTGAGGTTGGCGGCTACCTGCTCGGGCAATGCACCATTCTGCGTCGCGCGGCGCTCGATCCAGGACAGCAGCTCGTGAGCACGGTGCAGTACGCCGGTTTCAACATAATACCAGCCCAGGTAAGCGGTGAGCAGAACCCATTCGCCCCCACCATAGTAGCTATCTTCGGCATAGCGATGCACGCCGCCATCGCGCCGCAACTCACGCTCGATGCGAGTTATGGTGTTGCGCATCAGCGGGTGGTCGGGCGCAAGCAGGCGATAGGGCGTGGCAACGTGGATCAGGCTGGCATCGACTAGCGGGCTACCTACAAACTTGCTTAAACTTTCTCCCGCGACGCAGTGATCAAGTACAAACGCCTTGATTGCCGCCGCAGTTGTAGCGTATTCTGACGTATTGAGCAGCGCTGCAGCTGCTTCCAGCCCGCCGTAGAGCGCCGCCAGTGTGGCGGTATGAATTTTGTCGCCGAATTCTTCCCAGCAATCGTAACATGGCAATTGCCAGAGCGCGCCTAAGTAGCGTGCCAGCAGCTCAATCGCGGGCCGCCACTCGCTGGGCAGCGCGGCACGGTTGATACGTAGATGCTCGCGCATGCCCCACAGCAGCGTGCCAAAACCATCAAGCTGGAAATTCGGCCAGTCGTCGGTGCCAACTGCGCCGTCGAGGGTGTAGCGCGTGTCGAGTAAATCTTCAGGCGCAGGCTGCCCGTATGGCGCGGCGGCGATCGCACGCTCAACTGCGGCAGCGCGTTGGGTCACCATTGCCGCCGCCCAATCGTAAAAGCGCCGCGCACTGGTGTGTTCGCCCACCAGATCCATGGCATAGGCGATATACGTGCCATCGCGGAACCAGCAGTAATGGTAGGTAGGAAAGCTGGGACTGGCGACATATGCGCCATTCGCCGATTGGTTGGTGCGGATCAAGTCAATACTATGTTGGTAGAGGTCAAGCATCGCGCTGCCTTTTGGTTCCAGATTGAAGTTTACCATCTGCTATTTGCGTTACCCCTTCAAGGCCCCCGACATCACGCCCTTAATAAAGTGGCGCTGGAACAGCACAAATACAATAATCGTTGGCAGCACTGCAATCGCCGAAGCCGCGAACACTAGGCCCCATTCGGTGCCATGCTGCTGCTGAAACAGGCGTAGCGCGATTGGTAAGGTGTACAGCTTCTCGTCGTTGATGGCGGTGAGCGCCCAGGTAAATTCATCCCACGCGCCGAGAAACGAGAAGATTGCGGTGGCGGCCAGGGCTGGGCGCGCCAGCGGCAGCGCAACACGCCAGAAGGTCGTGAAGGGGCCAGCGCCGTCAATCAGTGCCGAGTCAAGCAGCTCTTGCGGGATTTCTTCGAAGAAGCCGCGCAGCAGAAACATATTAAATGCCGTACCTGCCGAATACACCACCACCAGCCCCCAGCGACTATTCAGCAGGTGCAGCTGCTTGGCGAGCACAAACTGCGGGATGATCAGCGTGAGCGCAGGCACCATCATTGTGCCGAGCATGGCATAGAACAGGGCATTGCGGCCTGGAAATTCCCAGCGTGCAAAGGCATAGGCCAGCATCGCCGAAAGCACCACTGTTACAAAGGTTGCGCTCACCGCTACCACCGTGCTGTTGAAAAAATACAGCCCAAAGTGATTGGTCGTCAGGGCGCGCTGGTAGTTTTCGAGGGTTGGCGCAGTAGGGATGAGACGCGGCGGCAGCTCAAGCACAAAGGCGTGCGACTTGAACGACGTGCTGATCATATACATGAATGGCAGCATCATCACCAGCGCTCCCAGCGAGAGCAATCCGTAGCGCCAAATATTTCCCAGCAGTGTTGTACGTGTCAGCATGGTCTAATACTCCACCGGGCGGCGCAACAGCCGGATCTGCGCCATACTGAGCGCAAAGACCATAACGGCGAACAAATACGACAGTGCCGAGCCATAGCCCAGGTCGAGGAACTCGAAGGCATTACTGTACATATAAGTGAGCAGCACGTCGGTGCGGTGTAGCGGCTTGCCCCCGGTCATCACATACACCGAGATGAACACCTGAAAGCCGCCGATCGTGAGCAGCACCAGAATGAACAGTGTCGTTTGCCGGATGAGTGGCAGCGTAATTGTGCGGATGCGTTGCCAGCCATTCGCCCCGTCGATCGCGGCGGCCTCATACACTTCTTGCGGAATCGATTGCAGCCCGGCCAGGAAGATTACCATCGTCCAGCCCACGCCCTTCCAGATGCCAAGTGTGGCAATCGCCAGGTTCGCGGTGAATGGTTCGCCCAGCCAGTTAATGTTCTTGTCGATCAGGTGCAGGCCATCGCGCAGCACCCAGTTGATCAAGCCCGCCTGCCCGTTGTACAGGTAGGTGAAAATCAGCGAGACGACTACCCAGGAGGTAACGACCGGGATGTAGTACAGTGTGCGGAAAAATGCCCGCGCGCGTAGCGGCTGGTCGAGCAGCATGGCCGCTGTGAAGCCGAGAAGCATCTGCCCCGGCACGGTGATGAGAGTATAAGTGAGGGTGTTGCGCAGCGCCAGCCAGAATACCGGGTCTTTGAGCGCCCGAACATAGTTATCGAACCCAATAAAGCGGCTCGGCTTAATCAGGTTCCATTCTGTGAAGCTCATAATGAACGAGTACACCAGCGGGTAGACCGTCCAGGCCAGGAAAAGCGCCATGCCCGGCAGAATGAATAGATAGGCAGTTGTCGCATTGCGGTAGCGGCGGCGCGCGCGTGGCTGGGGTGTGGCCGGAACGCTGGTGTTAGGCTGCGCAACATCCATGGGAATGTCCTTATGGGTTCCAGGTTGGCAATTTATACCAAGTTCGGTACGATACTACGCATTACGAACTACGTTCTTGGCTTTGTAGAGCGTAATGTATCGTATCGTATCCGTGATTCTTTAACCGAATTTCGTATTACACATTGCCGGTGAATGACGACGGCATAGTTCACCATAGAGATTCAGAGGCACGGATAAGATGTGATGCGCTCGTGTTAAAGCTCCGTGCCTCTGCGCCTCCGTGGTGAACTTCAGGCTATTTCTTACCAGCCAGTAAGCCATCGACCGTTGCAGCGGCTTCGTCGAGCGCGGCCTGTGGCTCTTTCTCGCCACGCAGCACTTGCTGTACCGCGTTGCCGATCGTCTCATCGATCTTCGGCCAGGCGGGGTTGGGTGTGCGCGGGTTGGCGGTTTCGAGCTGCTTCTGGAATACGGCGAAGTAGGCGGGCAGCTCGCTGTTACCGGTCAGGCTCTTCAGCACTGGCATT
Source organism: Chloroflexi bacterium SZAS-1 (assembly GCA_018266315.1). Lineage (GTDB taxonomy): Bacteria > Chloroflexota > Chloroflexia > Chloroflexales > Roseiflexaceae > Kouleothrix. The sequence continues at coordinate 9,724 of JAFEAS010000095.1, forward strand.
TGCCCGGTCTTGCCCATTGCAATCTGCTGCGGCTCTTCGAGCACGAACTTCAGGAAGGCCAGTGCAGCGTCTTTGTTCTGGGTCTTGTCGAACATAACGATATCTTCGCCACCCACCACCGACGAGCTGCCGCCATCACCGGCTGGCATCGGCGACAGGTCGTATTTCAGGTCAGGGAACTGCTCTTTGAAGATTGGTGGCATCCACGGCCCATCGATGATCATGGCGACCTGGTTCTTGCCAATTGCTTCACTGGTCTGCAGGCCACCACCCAGAATTGAAGGCGAGAGCGTGCCGTCCTTCAGCATGTCGCGCAGCATCGTCACAGCGGCGACGGTGCCTTTGCTATTCAGGTAGCCGGTCGCTTTGGTGAAGGTCGGGTCGGTGATGTTGCCGCCCGCACTCCAGATCCACGGCAGCACATTCCAGGCACCGGTGCCGCCCTCGGCGTAGCAGAAGGTGTCGGCCTTCTTCAGCGCCTTGACTTTGGCGCAGGCAGCGGTGAAATCGGCGATCGTCTTGGGCGCTGCGTCAATGCCCGCTTCCTTCAAAATTGCCGGATTGAAGAAGATGACCCGGGTGTTCGTGTCGAGCGGCAGGCCATAGTAGTGATCTTTGTAGAAGTTGGTGGCCAGCGGCCCGGCGTAGAAGTTATCTTTGTAGGTTGCAAAATCGGGCAGCGCCTCGTCGAGCTTCGCCAGCGCGCCCTGCTCGGCAAACTCAGGTACCCAGATAATATCGGCGCGCAGCAGGTCAGGCGTTTCGCCGCCAGCGATGGCTGCCAAGAGCTTCTTGCGCAGCTCGTCGTAGGGGATGGCCTGTGCGTCGATCGTGACGTTGGGGTGCAGCTTCTGGAAAGCCGGGATAATCTGCTCGGTCAGGGTCTTGAATTCGGGTGATACGGTATTGTACGCGGTCCAGTAGGTAATATTGCCTTTAAGGCTGTCGGTGGCAGCGGGCGCAGCCGTTGGGGCAGCGGGCGCAGCCGTTGGGGCGGCAGGTGCCGCAGTCGGGGCAGCGGGCGCAGCCGTTGGGGCGGCAGGTGCCGCAGTCGGAGCGGCAGTAGGCGTAGCACTCCCACAGGCGCTCAAAATCAGCGCTGCAAGCAGCCCCAATGCTGGAAGAAGTCGACGGAACATCGTCATATCCTTTCTGACACATTCACCAGACCTGCAAGCGGCAGGAACATTATTGTGGCTGGCCGGGCCTTTTACCAGGCGTATGGCTCCTTTCCGCATGAATTGTGGGTTCGAGAAACAGACGCATCAGTGGTGGGTAGTGGGCAGCTACCTACTGATAGAAATGTTAAAAAGTCAGCGTTATCCCTCATTCGGCAGAATGAGTGACGCGCGGGTTTTCTCATCGCGATAGAGATCAGGACGGAAAAGCTCATCGAGCATCAGGCTTGCCGCCCCGCGCGCCCAAGCATCGTCGCCCCACGGCTCGACTACCAGGCGCATATCGTCGAAGAACCCGTTGAAGCAATGTGCCTGAAGCGTTTCTTGTAATGGCTCCTGGAGCAGATCGAGCATACGCGCGCCTTCGCCACCGATCACCAGTAGCGGCGGGTTGAAGATATTCACTAGGTCGGCGATTGCCATGCCCAGCGTGCGCCCGGCAGCAGCGAAAATTCCCTGCGCTGTCGTATCGCCGTGGCGGGCCAGAGCAACTGCCTCGTCCATGCTGAATTCGCGCTCAAAGGCATTTTGCATACGGCGCAGAATCGCGGGTTCGGCTACGAGCGCCTCAAGGCAGCCGCGCTTGCCGCAATCACAGCGTGGGCCATCGGGCACCATGGTGAGATGGCCGAACTCGCCGCCGCCGCCGCAGCCACCGCGGTAGAGGTGCCCATTCAACACCATCCCCATACCAATGCCGCGCCCGAGCGTCACAACCAGGAAATCGTTAATGCCGACGCCTGCGCCAAACCACTGCTCGGCCATTGTCAGGGTATTGACATCGTTTTCAATCACTACTGGTAAGTTCAAGCGCTGCTCAAGAGCGTGGCGTAGTGGAACATTGCGCCATTGTAAAAAAGGCGAAAACCGCAAAATACCTTGACGGCGGTCGATAACCCCGGCCATGCCGAGACCAATACCGAAGATTTTGCGTTCGTGGTGGGTTGCCCGTAGCTGCTCAACCAGATCGGTCAGCGCTTGCACAACCGCCTCTGGTCGGCGGTCGCCGCTGAGTGTCGTAGCGCGCTGCTCAATAACTTCGGCATTCAGATCGGTGAGCGCGGCAACGATCTGTGTTTCGGTGAGCTTAACGCCAATCACCAGCCCGGCCTGTGGGTTCAGCGCCAGCAGAATTGGCCGCCGCCCGCCAGTTGAAACACCGGCCTCGTGCTCATACAGCAGCCCGTGGTCGATTAGGGCATTTGTAATGCCCGAAACCGTGGCGAGGCTCAGGTGAGCTGCTTCGGCAATGTCGGTACGTGAAATCGGGCCGTGGTCGCGCACCAGGCTGAGTACCAGCGATTGATTGATCTCGCGGATCAATTGGCGGTTGCCCGATCGTAATCGTAACGACATAAGCTTACTTTGCTCAGTGATTAAAGTTTCTTTATTCGGTGAAGGAAGAATATCATGGCGGCTTAGGACTGTCAAGAGGCATTTTGTGCGGGTGGGTTATGGTGCAGCCAGTAAGTAGGACGTGGAAACCAGGATTTCAGTCTATGCTGGGGGCAATTCGGCGCTTCCAAAGGGTAAGGAGTGGCTTTTTGCCAGCCATTCCGGACTTTCTTATGTGCCATCATAACATATGTTTTGAAATAAGTGAACGCTCTAAAAAGGCGAAGAAATTTTGGTATCTTGACAAATCGCCTACGATGCACTATAGTTTTTTTACTCAATAAAGTAACTTGGCGAGGTGGCGTTTAGGCGCTACTCATAGGGTATGGTACGGCTAGGACGTATGAATACGCTATTGCTGTGAGTCTGGCTATGTGTATACAGTGCCAGTCTCATCGCTTGCCGCCTAAACCGCTTCACCTAAATTGCAGCAACGGGTAATTCGCTGCCGCCCGAGGCAGCGCCAAATGGATACATACTCATTGAGGAGGTATGCTATGGTTCGACGCGGTCGTCTAGGTCTCATTATTGCGTTGCTGCTGGCGCTGATTATGCCAGCCGCAATTCCCACTCCCACCGGTTTTACATTTCGTGTCCCTACTGCCGAGGCGGCAATCACCGGTAATCTCATCAGCAAGGTGTATGTCGATAAGGCGCGCTATAACCCCGGCAACACCGCCGTTATTACAGTTGAATGCCTTAACAAAACCGGCACCAGCTGGAGCGGCAGCCTGGCACTGACAATTACTCATAACGAGGCGACAACCTACACGGCTAGCCAGTCTGTCACGCTCAGCCCCAATGTACCCGCAACCTTTACCTTCAACTGGACTACCCCGGCCACCGATTACCAGGGCTACCACGTTGAGGTGCGCGCTGGCACATCCGACTATAGTGCGTCGGCGATTGATGTGTCGAGCAACTGGACGCGCTTCCCGCGCTACGGCTACATGACTGAGTACCCCACCGGTGAATCGGCAGCGACCAGCACTGCAAATATGCAAGAGCTCGCGCGCAACTATCACATCAACGCCATTCAGTTTTACGACTGGATGTGGCGCCACGAGAAGCTGATTAAGCGCACTGGCGGCACGATTGATACAAGCTGGACTGACTGGAGCGGCAAGACCATCAACTGGCAGACGCTGCAAAACCAGATCAGCGCCGCGCATACCCTGAATATGTCGGCTATGGCCTACGACATTATTTATGGTGCACTCGACAACTATCAGTCGATATCGGGGGTTGATCCACAGTGGGCTTTGTACAACGACACAACGCACACGAATCAGTGGAACTTCAACTTCGGCGATGCCTTCCCAACCACGCATATGTACATGTTCAACCCGGCGAATAGCAACTGGCAGAGCTATATCTCAGGCCAGTTTAACGACGCGCTGAACAACGGCTTCGATGGTATGCACCTCGACCAGCTGGGCCAGAACGATGGCAAGAACGACTATAGCGGCCAGGCGGTCGATCTGCCAAATACCTTCGCTGGCTATGTCAATAACATTAAAGCGGCCTTCCCAGCTGGCAAGAAGGTGACCTATAACATCGTGAACGGCGGCGTCGGCACCTGGGGCGCGTACAATGTTGCGCACTTCAGTAACTCCGACTTCGACTATAGCGAGCAGTGGGAAAATGCCACGACCTACCAGAATCTGAAGGACGAGGTGAACTCGTTTAAGACGCTGGATGGTAACAAGGCGGTGGTGCTGGCCGCGTATATGAACTACTATGAAGATAATGGCCCGCGCACCGAGGCTGAAACCGCGACCCGCAATGGTGTGACAACCAATACCAACCACACGGGTTACACCGGCACTGGCTTCGTCGATGGCTTCGACGCGGTTGGCGATTACGTGCAGTTTTCGGTGACAGTGCCTGAGGCTGGCAAGTACGCGCTGGTATTCCGCTATGGCAACGGTACCACGAACCTGCCTACTCGCAATGTCTATGTCGATGGCACGAACAATGGCGCACTGACCTTCTACCCAACCCGCAATGGCAGCGGTACCCCCTCGTGGGATGAATGGCTGTACGATGCGTATAAAGTCGTAACGCTTACCGCTGGCACGCACACAGTGAAGCTTGCCTACGATGCTGGCAACTCGGGCGCAATTAACCTCGGTAACCTGGTGCTCGGCACCTTCGATGAGCCGAGCGTGCGCCTTGCCGATGCGGCGATGGCGGCAGTCGGTGCCACGCACATCGAGCTAGGCAACCGCGACCAGATGCTGGCGCACCCATATTTCCCGAACAACTACAAGCAAATGCGCTCGGGCCTGCTGTCCTCGATGAAGGAACACTACGATTTCATCACCGCCTACGAGAATCTGTTGTTCGACCCGAGTGTCCACAACGCCGATAATGGCTCGCAATTTGTGAAAATCACTGGGCAAACTACCAGCGGCGATGGCTCGGGCAACACGATCTGGACGCAGCTGCGCCACGGCAGCGGCTACGACACGATCCACCTGATCAACCTGCTGGGCAACGACAATCAGTGGCGTAATGCCGCCACCGCACCCACCACACTCAGTAATCTGCCGGTGAAGTATTACATCGGCCAGAATACGACCATCAACGGTGTGTATGTCGCTAGCCCCGAAATTGAGCATGGCGCAAGCTCTACGCTCAGCTATACCACTGGTAGCGACGCAGGCGGCAGCTATATCTCCTTCACCGTACCAAGCCTGACGTACTGGGATATGGTATACGTGAAGCTCAATGTGACGGCCCCGGGCGGCGGCCAGTACGAAGCCGAATCGGGCATTCGCAGCAGCACCACGACCAACACCAACCACCTTGGCTACACCGGCACAGGCTTTGTGGATGGCTTTGCCACCACTAATACCGGCGTATCGTTTATCATCAACGCACCGGCTGCCGACAACTACACGCTGCGTTTCCGCTATGCAAATGCTGGCTCCAGCGCTACCCGCGGCCTGTTCGTCGATGGTGCGAGCGCGGGCACGCTGACCTTCCGCCCGTTGTATAACTGGGATATGTGGGAGACGGTTGAGACAACCGTGCAGCTTTCGGCTGGCCTGCATTCAGTTGTGCTCTGGGATGGTGCGGGGAATACCGGCGCAATTAACCTCGACAATATGGTGGTGTTGGAGCAGACGACCCCGGCGGCACGCTCGGCTACCAGCCTATGGATGAACAACTGGAGCAACATTGTTGGCGTCCATATGGCGAGTAAGCTCAGCCCGGCCGACACTGGCACCTACGGCCCACGCCTGGCTGAGCTGCACTGGAGCGGCGATTGGGGCACCAACCAACTTAATGATGCCACCGGCTTCTTCCGCGATGAAACGAGTGCCACCAAGTACAACAATGCCCACGCCTTCGACTCGGAAGCCTGGATGGAGAGCGACGGCACGGTTACGGTGCGCTACCTGAACTACAACGGCGCGGGTGTGCCAGTGCAGGTCACCAAGCAGTACGCCATGGTGCCGAACCAGAACTTCGTCGTAGTGAAGTACACCTTCCAGAACCTGACGAACAGCGCGCGCACCTTCAACTTCCTTGAGCAGGCGCACCTGAGTAATAAAACCAGCGGCAACCCCACGCCAAACTGGCAGCACGGCTGGTGGGATGTAAGCCGCAACGCGCTTGGCACCGATATGAGCCAGTCGGGTCAGTTCTACATCGAGCTTGGTGCATTCCAGACTATGGACTCGCACCAGGTCGGCAACGATGCGAATTCGAACCCGGCCGACGTGAACTCAGCGCCGTGGTACCAATTCGACTCGGCTGGTACGCTGAAGAACAACAACGACATCTGGTCGCAAAACCTCGACCTGGGCTTCCAGAAGTCGATCTCGCTGGCTGCGAATGGCAGCGCCTCGGTTGCGCTGTACTATGCGATTGGCAGCACGCAAGCCGCCGCTGAGAGTGCCGCCGACACCGCCCGCGCCCAGACAGCCGCCTACTGGTTCACGCAGACGGCAACTTCCTACACCAACTGGCTTAACGCTGGCAAGCGCATCAGCATGAGCGACACCGGCCTGAACACTGCCTTTGATCGCAGCCTGGTGATCAACAAGCAGTCGCAGCAGCCCGCGTTCGGCTCGTGGCCGGCGGCGACTAACCCGGCCTACGCCTATAAGGTGTGGGTGCGCGACTCGGCGGTGACGGCGATGGGTATGGATGCAACCGGGCACCTGGCTGAAGCCGAGAAGTACTGGAACTGGATGGCCTCGGTGCAGAACGCGGATGGCACCTGGCACACTAACTACAGCGTCTGGCAGGCCAACCAGTGGATCTCGTTTGTCGAGCCAGAGCACGACGCGATTGGTCTGTTCCTGGTCGGTGTCTACCGGCACTACAACCTGGTGAAGGCGACCAATGCCCCGGCGGCGACGGCGTTCCTGAACGGCATCTGGACACAGGTGACGCGCGCGGGCGACTTCATCCGCAATAGCATCGGCAGCAACGGCTTTGGCGCCATCGACGCTTCAATCTGGGAAGAGTCGCCGCTGGAGTACAACACCTTCACGCAGACGACCTACGCCGAAGGGTTGAACGCTGGCAAGTACCTGGCAACCGAGAAGAGCGATACAACACGCGCCACAAACTACCTGGCGAGCGCGCAAACCATTCGCAACTCGATGACCCGCTCGTACCTGGCCTCACCAAACCGTGGCCTGTGGAACGACACGAATCGCTACTTCAACCGCGCGGTGAATGGCGACGGCAGCGCGCGCACGCTGGTCGACTCGTCATCGGATCTGCTGTGGGTGTTTGGTGTGCTGCCCGCCACCGACACGCGGGTGCTCGACCATCGCATCAAGGTGCTTAGTAGCGTCACGCACGATAACTGGGGCATCGCGCGCTATCAGGGTGATGAATTCTATCATTCCAGCATCTACAGCCCAGGTGGCGTAAACGAAGCTGGCGCAGCTGAACCAGTATGGCCGCAGATGGTAATGTACGCCGCCATGCAAGAGCACTGGACTGGCAACGATACCTGGTCGCTCGCGCGCCTGCAATGGTATGCTAGCCGCACTGGCCGTGGCTTCGTGACACCGGGCGAGGCGGTGGACTGGACGAACGGCCAGCCGCTGATTAGCACCGCTGCCGAGCCAGTGACCGGCGCGTGGTATCAGATGGCGGCGCTGGCCTACCTGAACCAGTTCGATCCACGTATGCCCGCAATTCCATAGGGTTTCGTCTCAACGCTCAACAACACGGACAGTGGTCGCCCGGGATGCCCGGGCGACCACTGTTTTTGCATTATATCCTAGATGTTAAGCGAGCGCTAGCCCTTCATTTCAAGTGGTGTGGTTGGCACTGTTGCCGGTATCGTTGGGGCCGCTGGCGTAGCCTCTTGCGCACGGCTAGCGAGCAGGCCGTCGCGAATCTGCTTGCGCAGCGCTTCGACTTCAGGCCCGGCACCATTGCTCGTACCATTCAATGGCGTGCCCATGCGCTCCGAGAGCAGCATTGCCAGCAAGCCCTCCATCAGGTTGCCACCGCTGCTACCATTGCCATTGCCACCACCAACCACCATGCGCGGCACCACATCCACACCGGCATGCTCGATCGCCTCGGCGAAGCGGTTCATCACCTGCTGTGTGACCTGGAATTGCGGGCCACCGTAGGCGCGCACTTTCTCCTCGATCGCAATCGCCTCGCCGATACCAATGCGTGCAGCCTTTTCGGCTTCGGCCTCGGCCAGGGCGCGGATTTGCGCGGCCTGCTGGAGCGAGCGCTGGTATTCGGCTTTACCCTGGTTGCTCTGCACTGTGATGCTGATCTCCGATTCAGTGAGCGATTGCTGCTGGCGGGCGCGCGATTCGGCCTCGCGCAGCTCGCGCTCCTTAATCGCCGCTTTTTCCTGGCGGTTATAGGTCTCGATCTGCTCTTCGGCGATCTGCCGCGCGCGCAGCTGCGTCAGGATCTGCTCGATCTTCTGGTCGCCTTGCGACGAGGTGGGCGTGCCGATCAGCACTTCTTCCAGCTCAAGGTTATAATGCGCAAACTTCTCGCGCATCTGCTCGCCCGCCAGCGATTGAATGACGCTGCGATCTTGAATGAGCTGGATGAGCGTGCGTGTCTGGCCGATGTTTTTGAAGTACGCCGCGACCATCGGGTCGAGCGTTTGCTCAACCAGGCGCTTCACGTCACCAAAGCGCTGAATCACCAGTGGTGCCTGCCGGTAATCGATATGCACTACGACCGAGAGCGGCAGCGATGGCTCGAATGCATCCTTGGTGATCAGCGAAATTTCCGAAAGGTTTTCGTCGAGCCGGTGCGCGCCGGTTTCGCCGCGGTTCCACTTCAGGATAATATTGGTCGTCGGCACCATAATTACTTTACCAGCGTAAGTGTTGAAGGCATACTTGCCTGGCAGCAGCGGCGTATTCCACACACCACGGCTGCCCTGCGTCACCATCTCGCCGTGCTTATACTCCTCGCCCGAAAGGTCTTTACCCACATCGCCGGTGTACGATACGACCACACCAACATTGCCAACCTCAACCGTCGTTTTGGGAATCATCTCGACGGTGGCGAACAGGCGGTTGATGTAGTAGGTGCCCTCAACCAGCACTTGCAGCTGGCGGCCACGCATACCCCCGGCCAACAAGAAGCGCTCGGGATCCTGGAAGTTGTTATGGTAGGTGGCAATCTCGTGTGCATCGTCGCCAACCGTCGGCGCGATGATCTCGCCTTGCGGCAGCGATGGGCCATCGTGCACGGTCGCAATCCCCACCAGATCATCGGCACCCTTGATGACAACCGGCTGGAAGCCGCCGCGCTCGCGGATCAGCTCGGCCATGCGTTTGAACACCGCATCTTCGCCGCGATCGAGTGGCAGGTAGTAAATTGTGTCTTCGGTGATGACCACAAATTGCGCCAGGTTGATGGCATAGGTGCCTTCGCGCAGAATCAGGCGCTGCGGGCCTTTCTGGCCACCATTCGCCAGGAAGGTAGCAACATCCTGAAAATCGTTGGCTTTAATATTCGAAGCCAACGCTTGCGTTGAATCGAGCGGCAGACCGTCGCGGGCGAACACGTAGCCAATTTTCCCCTGCGGGATGGTGACGAGCGGCACGCTATGAATGCGATATTGGAACGGCGTGAGCAAGTGCCAACCGCCACGCAGCACATTCGGCTGGAAGCCCGCTTCGCCGTGTAGCGCAATGAAGCCCGATTTGACCGAGCCGCGCCCGCTGACGAGCTTTTCGATGACGCCGACGCGATTGTTCGGGATGTAGCGAATAAAGCCCGAGATGGCTATGAGTATGAGTATGATGACCACAATCACGCCAACTACTGAGAGAATGCCGAGCATACCAGTTCCTTTCTTTGCCTGCACCTGGTGACAAGCTACGTCGCGATGTGTAGTGTTGATCTGTATACGTAGGCAGACACCTCAAGGTTACGCGTTGGTAGGTTACAAAAAAGCTAGGGCTTCCGCAGTTGAGGTGCTGAGCCTGCGGCAGAGCGGTGCTTGATTTTTCTTCGTGTGGGATTTTTCCGCGCTTAGCGCGGAAAAATCCCACACCAAAATGATCGATGCTACCTTGCTGCCGCAGGCAAAAAGCACAGCGTTGGTATGCGCAATAACGCAACTGCGTAAATCCTGAAAGCAAAAGGTTTGCTTTTGTTGTAATGAAACTTCGTTTCAAAATAACGCCTGAAGGCGTGGTAAACATAACACGCAGCACAATATGTGCCGCGTGTCGTAAATAAATGAGGTATAGCGAGGCGATTTTTGTAAAAGGTTTCTGCCGCTAGCTAGAGCTGCCCAGCATCGCCCCAGTGTTCCAGCAGTTCCTGGTAAGCAGGATCGTCGTAGCGGGCCAGGGTAAGCGCGGGCGCGTAGCTGGGCAGCGGTGCGCCAGTGATATGTGCGGCCAGCAGCTCGCCCGCCGCACAGGCTGCCATCAGGCCATAGCCCGAGAGCGCGCCAATGACATATGCGCCGCCGACGGGTAATGGCCCTACCAGCGGGCGATTCTCGGGCGTTTTGGTGTAGTAGCCGCCGTCAATATATGGCTTGGGGGCGCGGTCAATGTAGCGCGCCAGGCCAGGCAGCATCACCGACATACCGCGCAGCGCCAGCTCGGGGTAGTATTCCTCGACTTGAACGGGGAAGGTTGGCTCGACCGGATCGAGGTGAAAGTTCCACAAGATCAGCAGCACTGCGCCACCTACATGGCCCTCGGGGCGGCAGTGAACGCCCGCAGGCAGTGGGCCAAGCATCCAGGCAGTGTCGGGATCATCCGCGAGTGCGGCGCGCTCGTCGGCATCCCAGGGCAGCGTCACCGGGTCGAGCCAGATTAGCATTGGGGCATCGCGCGGAACTGCGCCCAGGTGTTCATTGAAGGCAATCTTAATATGCCGCTCGGAGAAGATTGGTAATTCAACGCCGAGCATCCGCGCCACCTGGCCAAGCATTGGGCCGGCCGCATTCACGAAGCAGCGCGTAGTAATGGTCTGGGGAGTTCCTTCGTTGGCGACCTGTACCGCTTCAACCTGCCCATCGCGCACATCTACACTGGTGAGTGTGCCGCGTACCAGGCGCACGCCGCGCTCGCGGGCGGCTTCAAGCATATACATGCCGAGCTGTTGCGCACTGAGCCAGCCACAGCGGCGTGCGTGCAGCACCGCGACCACGTCGTCGGCGAGGTAGGGAAAATGGGCGCGAATCAGCGCGCGGTCGGTGATCAGGTCGGCACCGTCGAGCGGGCTGGCGTAGCCGTGCGGCTCAGCAGGCTGGTAGGGCGGCGCGCCAGGCCGCCCATCGTGGATGCGCAGCGGCCCGGCCCCCAATGTGGCGGCCTCTTCGGCGGCGGCGATTAGCACTGCAACTTGCTCGGGCCGGGCGGTGGCGTACACATAGCCGCGCCGGTTAAGGCGAATAGCATTGTTGCTGGCGTTGGCAATGCCTTCCAGCAAGTCGATGCTGCGGTTCATCAGGCGCACCATTGTGTCGCCGGGGCCAGGCCACCAGTTGCGGTAGCACTCGGTCGATTTGTCGCTGGTGAGCGATAGTGGCGCGCCCTGGTCAATCAGCACAATATCGCTGATGCCATGTTCAACCGCCAGGAAGTAGGCGGCGGCTACACCGGCAATGCCTGCGCCACAGATCACAATCTGGGCAGAGGAAGAATTCATAGGGTGCTCCCAAGGGGGTGGTAACTGCCTGTCTTTGGATGTACATCGGGCGACGACTGACGACCGACGACCGACGAATGCCTAGTTGTTTTCGGCAGTCGTTAGTATTTGTACAGATACGGTCTTTTCCTTGTATTTACCATGTATATTTGATTGGATTCGCTGCTCCGCGCTTGCGATAGCTATCAGGTACGCGTTTTCCGACATACCTGGTGGCAAGATCGGGGTTTGCTTCCTCGCCGATGAAGGCAAAACGGCCAGGTGCATCTTCACGCCCTGGAAAGTGATCTGTTGTGGCAGGAAGCCATTTGAATGCAATAAAGGCCCCAACGATCAAGCCGTAGCGGGTTGCAAGAATGACGTCAGCTTGTTCTGCTTTTCGCTTGTTAATTTTCCAGGCAAAGCGGGTTGCCTCATATAGCGACGTTTCGAGCGCGCTTCTATTCACACTGATCAAAAGCGCCTTATGGGCAAAAACCGCTGGTTCTGCACAATAACGCTGCATGATCTCATGAATGTGCATGACACCAAAATCATTATTGCCCACGCCGCCAGCAATATTCGTAAGACCGGGATATGCGTCAATTAAGGCCGCCTCTACTTCGGTGGCAATTTCATCGGTTAATCCGTGCCGATGAATGACATGGGCAACTTCTAAACCTGCGACATGAATATCACGAATACGTTTGAGTTTGTTACTCGTTGCATCTCCACCTAAATCGTGTGCCGCACGAATATGCGCGAATATCCGATTACTACGTCCTTTTCCAACATAAAATGTCTCACCGTTCCGTGGATCGATCAGGCGATAGACGTAGGTTTTTAATTCTTGAATAACTTCTGGCGGAAATGCTTCGATGGATTGCATACGCTGTATCTCCACAGAAAGAGCGATGGAACGCCAGCCTGCGCTACGCAACGGCTACGCGCTCGGCCACCGCAGTGCCCACGGCGCTCGTGCTGCTGGGCTGCTCGTCCGGTGTCGCGATATCGCGGGTGACGGTACCGGCATCGACAGTGGCATACACAGCTTCTTCCACCGCGCGCGCCTCTTCTTCCAGCCCAAACGAATAGCGCAGCATTAAGGCAACGCTCAGAATGGTGGCGAGTGGGTTGGCAATGTCCTGCCCGGCAATATCGGGTGCCGAGCCGTGAATTGGCTCGTACAGCCCCATGCGCGCGCCGTTTTTGCTGGTAACAGCGCCCAGCGAAGCCGAGGGCAGCATGCCCATCGAACCCGCCAGCATCGATGCTTCGTCGGTGAGGATATCGCCGAACATATTCTCAGTCACAATTACGTCGAAAGCAGCCGGGCGGCTGATCAGGTACATCGCGCAGGCATCGACCAGAATATGCTCAAGCGCAACGTCGGGGAATTCCTCATGCATCACGCGCGTGGTGACACTGCGCCACAGCCGCGAGGTCTCGATCACATTGGCTTTATCGACTGAGGTGAGCTTGCCGCGCCGCCCGCGCGCCATGGCGGCGGCAGCGCGCACTACGCGCTCGATCTCGCCGGTAGTGTAGGTGCAGGTATCGAGCGCCCATTCCTCGCCATTGTCGTTTTTCTCGCGGCGCTTATCGCCAAAATAAATACCGCCGGTCAGCTCGCGCACTACCAAGAGATCGACGCCTTGTAGCCGCTCGGGGCGCAGTGGCGACGACGCGACCAGGCGCGGGTGCAGCGTAACCGGGCGCAGGTTTGCGAATAGCCCAAGCGCCTTGCGGATGCCCAGCAACCCCTGCTCGGGCCGTACCTTGGCCTCAGGGTTATCCCATTTGGGGCCGCCTACCGCGCCAAGCAACACCGCGTCGGATTTATGCGCGGCGCGCAGAGTCTCTTCGGGCAGTGCCGTGCCGGTGGCGTCGATTGCGCAGCCGCCGATCAGCGCACTGTGTAGCTCAAAGGTGTGCCCAAAGCGCTGCCCAACGGCCTGGAGCACTTTGGTGCCCTCAGCTACAACATCCGGCCCGATGCCATCGCCGGGCAGGGTGGTAATCACTACATGCATATGCGTGTTCCTTATACTATATGTGTTCGCGGGTGCCTGGCGCTATTCTACACGATGCTGGCAGGCGCGCTGCGGCGCAAGGCAAGCCCTAATTATACCAAGTTCGCCAGGAGTATTACGCGCTATGTAATTATATTTTGGCTTTGTAGTGCGTAATACGTAATGCCAGGTGTGCAAGTATGTAAACGACTTTGGTATAATAGCGCCAGATTCGCAGCAGCACCGTGTCAGGGAGCACACCATGCCGATTCGTGAGCTGAACCAAGCCGATTTGCCCACTGTCCTCGATCTCTGCCAGCGTGCCCTCCCGCTCGACACGTTTTCCGCGCAACTCATCCAGCGCCACATGCTTGATGAGCCAGAGCGCAACCCGGCTTTTCAGTTTGGCTTTTGGGAAGGTGATGAGCTGCGCGGCGTGTTGCTGGGCGGAACACGCCGTATCGACGACGGCCACACACTGCTGCACCGCCCGCGCCCGGTTGGCGTGCTCAAGCTCATCGCCACCGATCCGGCGTACCGGCGGCAGGGAATTGCCTCGCAGCTCATCACTGCCCTGATCGAGCGCATGCGCGACGCTGGCCTGACCTGGCTGCGCAGCGGGAATTTCGCGCCCAGCTACTTCTGGCCCGGCGTAGACGCACGCTACACGCCAGCGCTGTGCTTTTTGCAGCGCCACGGATTCCAGCGCAAGGGCGACGCCGTGAATATGGCGGTCGATCTCCACGCACACACATGGGACACCGCCGACGATGAGGAGCGCCTCCTTGGTGTGGGCATCCGCATCCGGCGCGCGCAGCCCAGCGATGCGGATGCGTTCGGCGCGTGGCTGGGGCAAGCGTGGGGGCCGATCTGGCAGTGGGAAGGGCTGCGCGCGCTGCACAATCAGCCACCTTCGGCGTTTGTGGCCGAACGCGACGGCGAGTTCTGCGCCTTCGCGGCGTACAATACCTCATCGTTCCCGCATGTGTTCGGGCCAACCGGTACGGTCGAAGATCAACGCGCGCAGGGCATCGGACGTGTGCTGCTGTGCCTGTGCCTGCGTGATCTGCGCGACGCTGGATGTTCCCAAGCGGAGATCGGCTGGGTCGGGCCGATTGCGTTCTACGCGCGCGTCGCCGACGCGACTATCAACCGGGTGTTTTTCTGGCACGAGCGAGAGCTATAGGGCGGGTTGTGGGTTGTACGTTGAACAGGTACTGCTATGTCGGCAGTGACCAGTCAATAATATCGAGCTGACGAAACGCTCTGTAATCAGTGAAGAATGTGAGTAACATGATTTCCGATAGAGTAAAAAATCCATGTAACCCTATCAACATAGAAGCCAGCACGTAGATGCGACCGAGCCATTTGTACTACCATGCGCACGATTATAACCTGGTGCGCGGGTAGGTTGCGAGCGCGAATACGCCCGCGCCCAGCGACTTTGGTATAATGTGCGCCACAACCAGCCATAAAGGAAATACCATGGCAATTATCTGGATCGAAGCCAAGCCGCGCACCGTCTTCGAAGCCCTCGACGCGATTGAGCAAGCCGTTGATCACCAGCGGCAGCTCGCGCAGCTTGATGAGCGCTTCATGGAGGATACTTACCTGGCCGAGAATGCCACACAGCTTCAAAATAGCTGGGCAATCGACATGGGGCGGGTGGTGCCGGGCCACAATACGGTGCTAGGGCGTGCCTTTGAGGCCGGGCAGCGCACCGTGCGCAAGCTTAGCTGGTGGTATGGCCTGCCGCAGCTGCAGCAGATCACCGAATTTCATGCGGCAACCGTGCGCACCATCGATGCCATGATCACCCACCTGCACCACCTCGCCAACCGCATGCAAACCCTCGAAGCTATGCACAGCGAGCAGCGCCTGCGCTCGATCGAAAGCCAGCTCAGGGCCATGCGCGACGAGCAATTGCAGCTGCGCCAGCGCATTGCCAAGCTTGAGCAGCAGTTGCGCCCACGAACTGAATAGCCCGGCCTACGCCTGGTTGTGCTCAGTATCGCTTGGTTCCGGCGGCTCGCTCAGCATATAAACCAGCTTGAGCGCCGCAGCATTGAAGGCACGCTGCTGCGCGAAGACCGGGGCCAGCAGGCGGCGCACCAGCTGCTGCGCTAGCCCGCGCGGGCCGGGCGCTGCCGGTGCGTCGAGCCGCCAACTGGTCTCGAGCTGGCGAATTAGATCGCGCTGTTGCTCATTCAATCGTTCCCTCCGCTGTAATACCAAGCCATTCTTTGGTTGTGCTGGCCGGGTACGCCGCGGATTAGTACAGAACTGCACCAGCGGCGTAAGCACGCGTTCCCACGCAAACTCGGGTGCCAGCGCACGCGCGTGGGCCGCGCACTCAGCACGATAACCTGCATCTTCCAGCAACCCGGTCAGTGCTTCGGCGGTGGCTTCACTATTGCCAGGCGGCACCACTGCGCCCAGGCTGTGCGCGCGTACCAGCGCGGCGGCAGCGTCGCCATCGCTTACTAGGCTGGGCAGCCCGGCCCATAGATGATCGAGGAAGCGCGAACGTACGGCAGCATACGCAGTTTCGAGATGATTGCGGTGCAGTGAAACCGCCAACGTCGCTTCGAGCAGAAAATCGGCACGGCGCTCGTAAGGCACCCATTCTTCGTAGAAAAAGACGTGCGTATTCAATAGGCCGTGCGCCTCGGCCAGCGCGCGCGCTTCATTGGGCACGCGCATATCGGGCACATTGCCTGGGTGACGGCCTGCCAGAAATACCAGCCGTACATTAGGATGGTGCGTGCGCACAGCGGGCAGCGCCGCGATCAGCGTCAGCGGGTCGAGCCAATCCCACAGCCCGCCCGTCCATAGCAGTAATGGGTCGGTGTTGCCAATGCCGGGGAGCACGCCGCGCAGCGCGGGTGCCTGCTGCTGTGGTGGCGTAGGGTCCAGCCCAAAGGGCGCGACATCGATCAATGTGCGTACCAGTGGGTCGGCATCAGTCAATGCAGGTGTCAGGCGGCCTGCCAGCATCAGCGCACCGAGGTACAGGTCGCGCTGGCGCTCGGTGGCGCAGAGAAAGAAATCGCCAGCGGCGAGCTGCCGCGCCAGCAGCTGCCGGTCGGCGCTGGCCTGGCTTATGCGCGCCTCAGGGGCAGCGGTGCGCATCTGCTCAAGGTTTTCGAGCAACACCGGGTCGTAGAGATCGAGCGCGAGCGGCTGGGGAATACTGGCAAGCTCGGGATGGGCGGCGAGTACAAAGCCATTCGCCACAACCACATCGGCAGCGCTGAGCCAGCGCGCAAGCGAAGCAGCCTGCCCCCAGGTGTAATCGCCAGCCACGAACCCTGGCGTACTCAAGTCGATTGGCTGCGGGGCAACTAAGGTTGTTGTGCCATGGCTTGCGAGCACACGCGCCATATGCCAGGCGCGAATGCCTGGCCCGGCCATCCGGCGGCCTACCACATCGTGGCTAATGATCAGGATGCGCATTCGTGTCCACCTTGCTGAATAGCAGGCGAATGGTACTGCCGATTGTGGGCTGCGTCAACATTTTAGGGCGTGTGCGTACCCCAACGATTTCGTTGTTTCCCGGTTGCCGCAAGCGAAAAGATGTTGCGGGGCCTACGCAGCGGTGTGCTGTCCTTGCGGCACATATCATTAAACCAAAGCACCTTGTACAAAAGCATTGACACCTAACCAAAAATCGCAGTACAATCCGTTTTGCGCATTTTAGTAATAGTATAAATAGCAGTAAAATAACTGATTCATACGAATAGCTTTTTACCAAACGGCTTTTCCAGGCCGATATACCTAAACTCAAACGATTGCTATAGCAACTTTACTCAGGTCGTAACCCTTTCAGGAGTGCTAGATGCAGACGACACGTAGATCAGTTCACACCGGATTCCCATGTAAAGTGACCGATTGGCCCTAAGTATCGTCAATCATACTAGTGAGTGGAACCCGCCCGTGAACATCGATAGTGTGTTGCTACTATGGGCTACTGGCTGCTAATTGCGCTGCTCGCGCCTACCCTCTGGGCAGTGACAAACCATATCGACAAATATCTGCTTAATCAGCAGCTTGATCAGCGTGGCATCGGCGCATTACTCACCGCGTCGGCGCTGATTGGCCTGCCGTGCATGCTTGCTATTGTGCTGTTACGACCAGGTGTGCTGCATATTTCTCTGTTTCACAGCCTTATGATGGTGGCGAATGGCGTTCTCTACATTGTAGGCTTACTGCCCTACCTATATGCGCTTCAGCGCGATGAAACCTCGATTATTGTGCCGCTGTTTCAAACTACGGCTATTTTCAGCTACCTGCTCGGGTTAATCTTCCTTGATGAACAGCTGAGCATTCGCCAGCTAGCGGCGGTTTTGCTGTTAGTCGGCGGCGCGGTGATTATCTCACTCGAACGGAAATGGCAACTCGTGCAATTTAAGGCCGATGTGTTCTGGCTAATGCTGCTGGCGGCTTTGCTGAATGCACTCAACTGGTTCGTTTTCAAATATGTTGCGATTCAGGATGATTTTTGGGCCACGAGCTTTTGGGAATATGCCGGTTTCCTGCTAACCGCCCTGTTCATCCTGCTGGCCGTCCCACCCTATCGCCGCGACTTCGTGGTTGCTATGCGCCACGGTGGGCGGCAGATGATTGGGCTTTCGGCACTGAATGAGCTAATTGGGATTGGCGCAAAAACAGCGACGAATATTGCCTCGCTGCTCGCTCCACTGGCACTTGTGTCTAGTATCAACGGGCTGCAACCGCTCTTCACATTTATTTACGGCATAGTATTGACATATTATTTGCCACGGTATGGCAGCGAGCGCCTGAGCCGCGGGATTGTAATGCAAAAAACCACTGCGTTAGTGCTGATTATTGCTGGGACGACGCTGCTTTCGGTGTAGCTGTGCTCACATGAGACATAACGCAACTGCATAATTTTTTAGGACTTTCGCTTATTTATTTGCCAGCGGCAGCAAGGTACTTTTTGCTTCATGTTCTTGGTGATGTTGTGCGCTCCGCGCACAACATCACCAAGAACATGAAGAACTCGCTTGAGTAAGCGAAAGCCATATTCCTAAAAGAATCGAAAGGTGAATATGAATGTAGGATTATTATTTGAGCGCAAAGCCGATTATCCATTTACTGCCGATGATCCTGCTGATAGCGACTCCGAGCTGCTTTCAGCTGCCGAAGAGCGCGAGCTCATTGAAGGGGTTGCCGCTGCGGGGCATCATGTCGTCGTCATTGGCGATACGAATGCGTTGCTTGAGGGCATTGATACGTGGCGTGCCCAGTGCGATATTGTCCTGAACCGTTCAGTTGGGTATCGCGGCCCAGAGCGAAAAAGCATTGCCCCGGCGATTTTAGAAGCGGCTGGTATCCCGTATGTTGGTTCGGGGCCATATGCGCTCAGCCTTACGCGCAATAAATATCATGCCAAGCTCGTTGCAAGCGCGGCGGGCCTGCCTACTCCACCAGCGGCGCTGCTGCCTGGCGGCATTGACAATCAGATTGAGAACCTACTGTATCCGGCGATTGTTAAGCCAGTTGCCGAGAGTTCGAGTATTGGCATTGAAGCCGGACAGTCGATTGTGACGACGCCAGAGCAAGCGCGCGAACGCGCGCACATTATTGCCATGCGCTATCAGCAACCCGCACTGATAGAGACGTTTATAGAGGGTGTGGAGGTCGAAGTACCATTGCTCATGGGCCACGAGCCACGCGTGCTCGGTGTTTTTGCCATTACCATCAATGGGCAGCTTCCACCAGCCGCGCACTATCTGGCAAGTGAGCAGGTATATATCGATGGGTATGGCTACACCGACCCGCCAGCATATATCGATACCAACCGCCTGGCCGATATCGCGATCCAGGGCGCGCTAGCCCTCGGTATCCGCGATTATGGACGGCTCGATTTTCGCGTCAGCGCCGATGGCACGCCCTGGTTTATTGAAGCAAGTACCCATCCGCATATCCAGCGCCATTCGAGCTTTTATGTCGTTGCCCGGCGCGCTGGCATGAGCTACGCTCAGATGCTCGATATGCTTATCCAGACGGCTGCGCAGCGCTACGGTTTAGATGCGTACAAATGTAACGAAGCTGGCATATAGCATCCTTGCCACGAATCTATAACTTATGTTATGCTTCAAGTTAAGAAATGATTCAGCAGAGAGCACTTTCGCCTGTAGCAGCACGCTACTTTTCTTTTCTTCCTGGGTATTGCGCTAGCAATACCTAGATAATACCCAGGGAAGAAAACGCTTGGGTAAGCGCAAGCGCAAATTACATTGAAACGACATCGTCGTTCGCCAGGGCTGTGCATAGTATGGCACATTGTACAATACAGCTAGTGGCTCCTACACCCGATTGGCTGTGATGATCAAACCTGCGAATACAGATCGGCGCGCCCCTCCTCATTTGCCCGCAACCCGATGGGTGCAGCAAACTATTGGCCGCACGCGTTTTGTGACTCTGCGTGCGAAGTTGCTGTTGCTGCTAACGCTCACAGTTCTTGGGCTGCTGGTTGCGCTGTATATTCCGCTGCGGGTGCTGGTATTGGGCAGTTACCTCACGCTCGAACAGCAGACTATGCATACCGAGATGGATCGGGCGCAGAACGCGCTTACCGGGGCGATTGTAAAGCTCGATAATTCTGCCGCCGGGTACGCAACCTGGGATGATACGTTTGCGTTTGTGGCCGACCACAATACGCGGTATATGGCAAGTAACCTAGCCGATCCATCTTTCCCCGCTGAGAATATTAACCTTGTGATTATTACCGATCAGTCTGGGCACGTGGTTGGTCAGAAAGCATTTGATCTGAATCAGCAGCAGGCGACTGCCGTTCCGGTATATTTTTCCCAAGCCCAAAACCTGCAAAATCTGCTACACGCACTCACGGGGCCAAATAATCCTACAAATGGCTTGCTGTTGCTGCCCGATCGGCCAATGTTAATTGCAGCGCGCCCGATTTTGCCTAGCAATGGGCAAGGGGCAAGCAACGGCACGCTACTCATGGGCCGATTCCTCGATACAATACTGATACAAGAGCTGGCCGATGTAACGCATTTGACTCTGGCGGTTACTGCTGTTCAAAGCAGCCAAACGCCAGCTGTGGCGCGGAGCCTGAGCCTTGTGCAGCCGGAGATAACCAGTCCATTGAATGCTCAATCGATCGCTGGGTATCGCCTGCTCAACGATGTGTTTGGGCAGCCTGCGCTGGTACTAGAAGTGACGACACCGCGTAGTGTATATCAGCAGGGCGTGCTAACACTCAATTATGTGTCGCTCGCACTCATTATCATCTTACTGGTGTGCTTTATTGTGGCAGTGGCCGTTCTCGAACGCCTGGTGATTGCCCGCGTCACCCGGCTCGATGCCCAGGTGCAGACAATTGGCTCCAGCGGCGACCTGGCATTACGTATGAATGTGCAGGGTAATGATGAGCTGGCGCGCCTGGCGCAATCGATTAATAGCATGCTGGCCGAAATTGACCATGCGCAGCTTACCCGCCGCCAGGCCGATGAGTTGCGCGCCCAGACGCAGGAAGAGTTATTGCGCGCGCGCGAGCAATTTAGCCAGATGCTTGTCCACGATCTCAAAAATCCGCTAACTGCTGCTACCGGTTATCTCGATATCCTCAAGCTCGGTTCGCTCACTGAAGATCAACTGATTCTGTCTGATGGCGCATATCGTAGTATTAAAAATGCGCTGATATTAGTGAGCCAGATTCTTGATGTAGCGCGTCTTTCGGAAGGGCGCCTGGAAATTCGCTGCGAGGTTGCCGATGTGCGCCGTATGTTTGAAACCTGCATCGAAGAACTCCAGACCCTGGCGAAGCTCGAAGACGCAACCGTTCAGGTTGCCCCGTATGTGTCAGCTCCAAACCTCTTTGTCGATGTGAGTTTGATGCAGCGTGTGCTGCACAACTTGGTATCGAATGCAATTAAACACACCCCATCAGGCGTAACTGTGACTTTGGGGGCCAATCTGCTCGAAGATGGCATCGAGCTGTTTGTTCACGATAATGGCCCGGGCATCGATAGCAGCATTCTTCCAACCATTTTTGAGCGCTTTCAATCGGGCATTGCTGCAAATGCAGATCATAATAATACTGGGCTTGGGCTTACATTTTGTAAGCTAGCTACTGAGGCGCATCACGGCACGATAGCGGTAGAGAGCGGCCAGGGTAATGGCACGACTTTTACGATCATCCTGCCGACAAGCTGTATTGCTGCGCCCGATACGTTGCTCCTCAGTAGCACCCCGCGCGAGATTAGCTCTGTTGAGGCGCTGCCATAAGCTGCGGCGGCCTGTTCCTCGCACAATTTCCCCTATTCCTATAAAAATCTAACTTGCCGAACCAGCGATTGTTCGCTATTATTAGCACTGTCATAGGTTAAGTGCTAATTCATGGAGGAATGGAGTATGTCCACCGACCCAGTTGACCAGGCTGCCGAACCAACAGCCGTGCCATTTCGTGCCGAAGTTAAGCAGTTATTGCATATTCTTGCGCACTCGCTTTATACCGACCGCGAAATCTTCTTACGTGAGCTTATTTCAAACGCCTCGGATGCTCTTTATCGCGTGCAGTTCGAAATGTTGACCAACCAGAACGTGCTTGACGCGGAGGCAGAGCTGGCGATCCACATTAACGGTGATGCCGATGCGAAAACTGTGACTATTACCGACACCGGTATTGGCATGACCCGCGAAGAGATGATCGAGAACCTAGGCACCATTGCCCAATCGGGCGCACGCGCATTGATGGAGCGGCTCGAAGCGAGCCAGCGCGGCGAGATTATTGGACAGTTTGGCGTGGGCTTCTACTCGGCGTTTGTTGTTGCCGATGAGGTAACCGTTATTTCGCGCTCGTTCCACCCCGAGGC
>JAFEAS010000095.1:32350-38206 GCA_018266315.1 Chloroflexi bacterium SZAS-1
AAAGCCGAGCGTGGCACCACCATTATTCTTAAGCTGAAGGACGATGCCGCTGAGTTTGCGCAGCCGTGGAAACTTCAGCAGGTTATTAAGAAGCACTCTGATTTTGTGGCCTGGCCGATTTATGTTGGTGAGGAACGCGCTAACCAGCAGACGGCATTATGGCGGCAGGCACCGCGCAATGTCGAGGCCGAAAAGTATCCCGAGTTCTATCGCCAGTTGACCATGGATTTTGACGATCCGCTGCTGCACATGCATATTTCTACCGATGCGCCTGTGGATTTGCACAGCATCTTGTTTGTGCCTGCCAAGCGCGAGCGTGGCCTGATTGAACGGCGGGTTGAAGGCAAGATTAAGCTGTATTCGCGCAAAGTACTGATTCAGGAAGAGGCTAAAGATCTGCTACCAAACTACTTCCGCTTTGTTGAGGGTGTGGTCGATAGTGAAGATCTGCCGCTGAACGTATCGCGCGAAATGGTGCAAACCAACCCGGTGCTGGCGCGTATCAAAAAGACCCTGACCAGCCGCCTGACGAAAGAATTAAACGAGCTTGCCGAGAAAGACACCGAAAAATATGCTGCCTTCTGGAAGGAATTTGGTATTTTCTTAAAGGAAGGCATTGCCCTTGAGTATAGCGCGCGTACCGATTTGCTGCCGCTGCTGCGCTTTTATAGCACTGCCTCGGGCGATGGCCTTACGTCGCTGGCCGAATACAAAAGCCGCATGATCGACGGCCAGAGCGAAATTTACTATGTGATGGGCAGCGACCTTGAGAGTGTTCGCCATAGCCCGCACCTTGAGGCGCTCCAGGAACGTGGGCTGGAAGCGCTGCTGTTCGTCGATATGATGGATGGCTTTATGCTCAGCGGGCTGCGCGAATACGAAAGCCACAAGCTGCACAACGCCGATGACCCGAATATTACGCTGCCCGGTGAGGCCAGGCCGAATGAAGTGCATGTGAGCGACGAGCAGTTTGCGCAATTGGTGACTGCCTTCAAAGAACAGCTGGGCGAGCGTATTACGGCGGTACGGGCTTCAAATGTGCTGCGCAGCAGCCCGGCGCGTCTGGTATCGTCTGACGATGCGCCCAACCGCGAGATGGAGCGGATTCAGCGCATCCTTGAGCGTGATTTCAAGGTGCCAGCCCGTACTATCGAGCTCAATCGCGGGAATGCGCTAATTGCGGATCTGGCGCGACGCCTGGAACGTCAGCCAGATGACCCGCTGGCTGCTACCTTGATCGAGCAGATTTACGATAGCGCCTTGCTGCTCGAAGGATTGCACCCGAACCCGGCTAGTATGGTGGAGCGTATTCAGAAGCTGATGGAGGCGGCCGCGCGTAGCCAGTAGGGGGTGGGCCAAGTTCGGTGTTCTACAGCCAATACACGAGGCAGGCCGGCGATTCATATCGCCTGCCTGCCTCGTGTATTGGCTCTATTCTTCTTGATCTACGGCTATGGAAAGATCTCAAGCTGATTGAACGGCCAGTAGCGCAATACCACCCGGCCAACGATCTGAGCAGCAGGAATACTGCCGAAGCTGCGCGAATCGAGGCTATTGACCCGGTTATCGCCCATCATAAAGTAATGGTCGGCTTCGATGGTTATCGGGCCACATTGGCTGTTGCAGGTGGTCGTAACATCGTGCAGGTAGGGTTCCTCAAGCACTGAGCCATTGATCAATACTTTCCCATCGCGGATCTCAAGCGTGTCGCCGGGCAGTCCCACCACGCGCTTGATCAATGCGTCTTCGGTGCGGTTGGGCGTGCGGTAGAAGACGACCACCTGCCCACGTTTTAGTGCAAACGGTGAGGAAGTAGGCGATTCGGCGGCATGTGCGGTGCGAACGAAGATGTTCGACCATAAGCTGTCGAGCTTACTTACCAACACGCGCTGGCCTTCGTGGAAGGTCGGCTCCATGCTAATCTGGTGAACTTCAAAGCGCCCGATCAGGGCTGATAGAACCAGAAAAAGTACCAGCGCCTGAACGCCAGTCCAGAATAGATCGCGCAGTGGGGAACGGCGGCGCGACGGAACGTGCTCAGTGGTTGGTATCACTCCAGGTCTCCACCACAATGAAATAATAATACGTTCATTTTAGCACGTTCTTTGCCGCATTGCCGTTTCATGTTGTTCACAATTGCGTGGGGTTTAGGTTTGCGCCGCAAGCTTGCAACCTCTTCTGCCGGATTTACGTGTATCCCGCGTTTGATGCGTGGTGCCTGCGGCAGCAGTATGTGGGTTGTTTTTCGACCTATGCGCGAAAGAGCAACAAGCAAAATAGAGCACACCGCTCTGCCGCAGGCGAAAAACGCCCATCGCGTAACTGGTGTTAATGCGTGCTGGGGTTTGGTGGTGCGTCGCCCACAGCAGTACGACCGGCCCAGGCGCGCGGCCACCCTGGCATAAACAGCCCAATCACAACCGCTGCCAGCGCGACATAGAATGTTAGCCGGTAGGCACGCTCGAAGCCGATCAGGTTTTCGCGGCAGGCTTGCTGCACGCCTTGTAGCGCTTGCGCACGGGCAAACGCTGGTACGCCCGGCGGCACATTCTGGTCGGCAGGTACGCCCGGCGTTTCGCACAGCCCGAACGGCTGCGCTGCGGTTTGGGCGGCCTGCTCGCGGCCTTGCTGGCTCTGCGCCTTCACTTCGGGCGACAGTGCGCTTGCGAGAATGGTGGCTAGCACCGCGACACCGAGCGCCTGTACCACAAAGCGCGTGCCATTAATCAGCGATGAGCCGCGGGCCAGGGCGCGGCGCGGCACTGCTGCCAGGGCAGTGGCAAATGTCGTTTGCACTGTAAGCCCCAGGGCCGCGCCACGGAGTGCCAGTAGCATCAGCAGCGTGCTAATAGGCGTATCGGCCTGAATTTGCGAGAGCTGCCAGGTGTTAATTGCCAGCAGCGCAAAGCCCGTCACAATCAGTGGGCGTGGGCCAATACGATCGTAGAGTCGGCCCGCGATTGGCGTAATGACGCCTGAGGTAAGCGCGAGCGGCAGTAGCGTGAACCCAGTTTGCAAGGCAGTACGACCGCGTAATGCCTGAAGGTACACTGGCATGAGGAATTCGGCACCGAACAGGCCAATGACCGTGACATATCCAATCAGGCTTGCAGTGAGGAAGGTTGGGTTGCCAAAAAGGCGCAAATTTAGTAGCGGCTCTTTTGCTACAAACAGCTCAATCAGCCCAAACAGCAGCAGCGAAACACCGCCGACGCCGAACCACAAGAGCACGTTGCCCGCGCCCCAGCCCTGGTCGGCGGCGATTGAGGCGGCATACAGCACTGCGCCAAAACCGACCACTGCTGTAATCAGCCCGAGCGGGTCGAGCGCTGGCACGGTTTCGGGCCGCCGCTCGCGCAAGAAGCGGTTTGCCAGGAAGACGCCGACCAGGCCGATGGGAAGATTGATAAAGAAAATCCAGCGCCACAGCCCCTGGTCAACCAGAAAGCCGCCGAGAATTGGGCCGAGCGCGGGCGCAACCACCAGGGCAATGCCAAAAATGCCGAGCGCCGTGCCCTGTTCTTTTGGTGGAAAGGTGCTGAAGAGCAGCGCCGAACCCAATGGCTGGGCAATACCGCCGCCGAATCCCTGGGCCGCGCGCGCCGCCACCAGCAGCCAGATGCTCGATGAAAGAGTGGGTGCTAACCCACACAGCAGCGACCCGACTAAAAATGCAGCGAGGCCACCCACATACATCCGCTTAATGCCAAAACGGTCGGACAGGAAGCCGGAGAGCGGGGTAGCAATGCCCAGCGCCAGGGTATAGATACTGATAACCCACTGCGAGTTATTTAGGCTTGTGTTGTACTCGCGCCGAATGGTTTGGAATGCGACATTGACCACGGTTGTGTCGAGAATGATCATGAAAATACCGAAAATAACCGAGATCAGCACTTTCCATTTGTATGCTAGTCGGCCCGCTGGCTGGGGCTGGGCTGCACCATACGCCATGATCTTGCTTCCTTTTCCACGCTTTTCGGAGCGTTTATTCGTCAATCTTGCCTGCTATTCGAACGGTGTACGCTGTGTTTGATAGAGATGGATGTTTGTGTACCACCATAACGCGTGCGTCGCAGTTTCATACGGTTAGGACCTTCGCTTACTCAAGCAAATTCTCCCTGTTCTGTTTTGCGCTCCGCGCAAAACATCACCAAGAACAAAGAAAAAATACCGTGCTGCCGTAGGCAAATAAACAAGGAAGCGAAAGTCCTAAATGTCTGCGCCCCGAGCACTGGCTGAACTTACACCGAGCAACAATCGCAATACATTGTTTGCCACGAGTCTTGACAAAAGACTACCGTGGCATTATACTAACTTTGACGTGAACGTCAAGGTAGTGCATTCATGAAAGACAAAATGCGTATCGGCGAGTTCGCCGAACAGGCGGGCGTAACTCCACGAACGATTCGCTATTACGAAGATTTGGGGCTGCTTGGCCCGAACGAGCGCGCTGGACAAGGCTTTCGGTATTACACTGAAGCGGAGCTAGGCCGTCTCAAGAAGATCGACGCCCTCAAACAAATGGGGCTGTCGCTTGAAGAGATCGGCGAAGTGCTCCCATTGTACTGCGATGACCCGACGGGGATGCGCGGCAAACGCCGGTTACTCGAGATCTTGCAACGCCAGCTCGCCGAGACCGACGAAAAAATCGCGACGCTCCAGCAATTTCGTTCCGAGTTGCAATCGAATATTATCCGTATTGAACAATACCTGGCGCATAAGCGCTCTAGCTAATTTTTTTACCCACACTTTAACGTTGACGTTAACGTGTTTAGTTCGCGCGATAGGTCACAATGATGTGAAAGGAGCACAGGAATGAGTACGGAGCAGGTGGAACTGTATCGCCCGAAACGCTCGGTTCGTTCGCCAGTAGCGCGCGATGATGGTAGTTTGCGTGTTATTCTATGGACAGCCTGGTTTGTGGTGGTAGCTGCCACGGCTGCCTGGAACTGGTATGGTGACGTAGCAGCGAGCCGACCATTAAATACCTTAGGGCTTACGATCTACACCATTCTGGCTGCTGTAGTAGGGTTACTTATTCTTACGCTCGTTGAGCAATGGTTCAACCCACATCGTTTTGTTGATTAGTATCGGCAGTATATGCCGCACTCCACTGAGATATTTGCACATGCCGGTGACAGAGTCACCGGCATGGTTGTGTATGGACTGCTATACGCCAGGTGAGAAAGACAAGGAGCAAATATGCGGATTGGATTGCAGGTACCAAGCTTCAGCTGGCCGGATGGCCCGGCTGGCATCGGGCAGCGCCTGGCGGCGATTGGCCGCGCTGCCGATGATGCAGGCTTCTATAGCCTGTGGGTCATGGATCACTTTTTTCAGATTGGTATGATTGGCCCGCCCGAAGAACCCATGCTCGAAGGCTATAGCGCGTTGAGCTTCTTGGCCGGTGTAACTAAGCGCGTAAAGTTAGGCACTCTCGTCACAGGGGTCATCTACCGCTACCCTGGGCTGCTGGTGAAAACCGTGACGACGCTGGATGTGCTTTCGGGCGGGCGTGCCTACTTTGGGGTTGGCGCAGCCTGGAATGAGCAAGAAGCGCGCGGCCTGGGCGTACCTTTCCCACCACTCAAAACCCGCTTCGAGCAGCTGGAAGAAACCTTGCGATTAGCGCACCAGATGTGGGCTGGCGATCGCACACCATTCGTAGGCACACACTACCAGCTCGCCGACCCACTCAACAGCCCGCAGTCGCTTACGCGCCCGCACCCACCGATTATGATTGGCGGCGGCGGTGAGCAGAAAACGCTACGCCTGGTGGCGCAATACGCCGACGCATGCAACCTGTTTGCTCGCATGGGCTCTGAAGTGCTTCAGCAGAAGCTAGATATTCTTAAA
>JAFEAS010000095.1:38289-52720 GCA_018266315.1 Chloroflexi bacterium SZAS-1
CTGGCGGGGCTGGGCATTCAGCACGTTATCTTCAATATGCCGAATGTACACGAGCTTGCGCCGCTTGAGACGTTTGGGCGCGAGATTATTCCAGCGGTTGCCGAGCTGTAGCCAGAATATCGCATGCCCATGGCACTTTATTATGGCTAGGACTTTCGCTTACTCAATCAAATTCTTCTTTTCTTGGTCATTTTTTTGCTCGGAGCGCAAAAGATGACCAGGCTGCCGCAGGCACATAAAGTGGTAAGCGAAAGTTCTAATGGTGTTATACGCAGTGCCGTATAACGCCATTTATTTTCGAGTACAATAGCGGCATTCGAAGCAGGCTCGATGTGGAGGTGCCGAATGTCGACCACGTTCTATCACATTGGTTTTGGGCGCGACGATTTGGGTGCGCGCGCGCCGACGATTGCCCTACTATCGGGCGACCCCGACCGCGCCAAGCTGATTGCCGACACGTATTTTAACGATGTCCAGATGCTTTCCGAGCATCGTGGCTTGAATAGTTATCTTGGTACGCTGCCTAATGGCCGGGCGATCCTTTCATGCACAAGCGGCATGGGCGCGCCTTCGTTAAGCATTGTGGTGAACGAGTTGGTGCAGGTGGGCGTGCGCCAGATCATTCGCATTGGCACCTGCGGCTCAATTCAGGAACATGTGCTCCCTGGCAGCGTTGTGATTACGCGCGCAGCGCTGTGCCGCCAGGGCGCCGCGAATGATATTGCCCCACCCGAATACCCCGCCGCTGCCGACCCTTTCCTCACTGTAGCGTTAGCCGAGGCTGCACAGCAGCTGGGTGTTGAATATCACCTGGGCGTTACGGCCTCAGTCGATACCTTCTATGAGGGCCAGGAGCGCAGCGAATCGGCGAACCCGCACCTGATGCGCTGGCTGCGCGGCATTACCGACGAATACCGGCACCTGAATGTGCTAAATTACGAGATGGAGTCGGGAACGCTATTTAAGATGGGCGGCGTGTATGGCTTTGCAGCCGCGTGCGTGTGTGGCGTCATTGCCCAGCGCACTGCGAGCGAGCAGGTTGTGTTTGAGCAGAAGGGTGTAGCCGTTGAGCAGGCGATTAAGGTAGCAGTGCGCGCCGCTGAATATGACCCGCGCTGACAAGCGTTAGTGGGCACCGGCTTGCGCTGCCGCAGTCACAGAAGCGGCAAGCGAACGCCTATTCTTTACTATCATCCTGCTAGCGTGGAGTAGAACGACAAGCGTAGCAAGCCACGCACGAATAACGTAGTAGCACGAGCTGTGAGCAAGCAATGGAATACCTGCTGAAGCCAACCCACTCACCCACACATCGCTTCGCATTTATTGGCGTGCCCCACGATGCAGCCACCAGCCTGGGCAACCCCGGTGGGCGCTTCGGGCCGCAGGCGCTACGCGATGCGCTGCGTGGCGTCTTCAGCTGGCGCTTGCAGAATGGGTGCCTGGCCGATATTGACACAGGCATTATTGATCTCTCGGCGGTGGAAGTTGCCGATTTTGGCGATATTGCGCTGAGCTACCACGATACCGCACTTACGGTTGAACAGACCTACGCGGCGGTGCAGCGTGCCCTGGCCGCAGGCTATACGCCGCTGGTAGTGGGCGGCGACCATGGTATCACCTACCCGCCGGTCAAGGCGCTGCACGATGCCACCGCCGGGGCGATTGGCTTAATTCAGCTCGATGCTCATTGCGACCTGATGGATTTTTCCGATCGCCAGGGGCGCTTTTCGGGCAGCAGCGGGATGTGGCGCGCAATTGAGCTTGAGCGGCTAGCCCCGGCCAACCTGGTGCAGGTTGGGCTGCGCGGCTATGCGACGGTCGAGCAGTATACACTTGGGCAGCAGCTTGGTGTTCAGCGAATCAGCGGCACCCGATTCGCCGAGCTTGGCGCNNGGCGCTGGCGCTGGCAGGTCAGGGCACGGCAGCAATCTACCTGACGATTGATCTCGATGTGATTAACCCGGGCGAAGCGCCGGGCACGGGGTGGCCCGAGCCGGGCGGCCTGCGCGCGCAGGATGTGATTGATTTTGTGCGGGTAGTGGCCCCACGTATGGCCGCGCTGGATATTGCCGAGCTTAACCCGGTGTACGATACCCCGGCGCGCACCACCGCACTACTTGCCGCCCGGCTGATGCTCGATTTCATTACTACCCGGGTGCGATTGGGATAGAACCAAATCCGTTTGAATACGTTCATGAAATGTGCTATGCGCGACGCATTACAAAGCCAAGATCGGAGTGCGTAGTACGTACTATTATGGGCAAGTTTTGTCGAAGTATAGGATTTACGCAGGCAGAGAATAGCAAGTGAAAGCACTGAAGCACCTTCCCTCCTCATAGAACAAGGAGTATGCATGGAGATTAAAACTGCCGACCTGTGCGATGCTCATGCCGAACTACAGGTCGCTGCGCCGCTCTTTCGCGATTATGGCGGTGCTGCAGCTTTTGGCGGCCTAATCAGCACGGTGCAGGTATACGAAGATAATGTGCTGGTGCGCGCTGCTCTGGCCGAGTCGGGGGCCGGGCGTGTACTGGTTGTAGACGGTGGCGGCTCGCTGCGCTGCGCGCTGGTTGGCGATTTGCTGGGTGCAATGGCCGTTAAAAATGGCTGGGCGGGCATTGTTGTCAATGGCTGTGTGCGCGATTCTGCCGAGCTGGCGCAGCTGCCGCTGGGGGTGCGGGCGCTGGCAACCAACCCGCTGCGCAGCGAAAAACGCGGCGAGGGCCAGCGCGACGTGCCAGTGGCCTTTGCAGGCATCACGTTTATGCCCGGTCATTACCTCTACGCCGACGCCGACGGAATTGTGGTTGCGGCGCAAGCGCTGGTGTAATGATGAAGCTAGACACAATCCGCGAGCTGTATGAATACAGCGCCTGGGCCAACACGCGTATTCTTCAGGCAGCCGCGCGCCTGAACGCCGAGCAGCTTGCGCAAGCGCCGCTGAACGGTTTAGGAAGCATTCATAGCATTCTTGCCCATACACTCGGAGCCGAGCGGGTATGGCTACGGCGCTGGCGGGGTGATTCGCCAATTGCCATGCTCCAACCCGGCGATGTGCCTACACTAGCTGCCCTTCAAACACTGTGGAATGAGTCCGCGCAGGAGCTGCACGCATTTCTGGGTAGCTTACAGCAGGCTGATCTTGATGCGGTCATCGCGTATCATACCCTGAGCGGCCAGCCAATGGCCGAACAGCTCGGGCGCATGCTGTTGCATGTTGTGAACCACGGGACGCAGCATCGTAGCGAGTGTGCTGCGCTCCTGACGGCGTTCGGTCAATCGCCTGGTGACCTCGATTTTATTGTGTTTCTGCGCCAGCACCCCCAGCGCTAACTGTTATAAATAGGGCTTTCGCTTGCTGGTGTATGCGCCTGCGGCAGCAAGGTACTTTCTTTTCTCCTTCGCTGGGAATGTTTTGCGCGTAGCGCAAAACATTCCCAGCGAAAATCATGCCTACTAGACTTTCGTGATACCCCCATAGCACACTGATCGTGCCTGCGGCAGCAAGGTACCGAACTATTTTTTGGTGTTGCGCTGTTGGCGCAAAGCGCCAACAGCGCAACACTATCGATACAAAAGGAGCGCTCTGCCGCAGGCAAAAACGCTGACTGCGAAGCCCAGTAAGAGAGTGATGTTGGTGCGCCGCTAGCCACATATTTCTAATTAGGAAATAAGTACTACTGGCGCGCCCTAATCATTCACAGCTTCTTCACAAGTGGCCGCTATAGTTATTCCGACGATACAGCCCGGGGCGCTGAGCGCCCCCACGTAGCAAGGAGTAACCCTATGCGTACCTTTACCGCCGCCCGCCAGCTCTCGATTGCCCTGCTGGCTGCCCTGATCGCGATTGCGGCGAGCCTGGGCAGCGCGGTTGCCGCCCCCAGCAGCGAGCGCCAACCGCCGCCGTCTGCCACCCAGCCACCTGCGCGGCCTACGCCGCCTGCCGTGCCCGCTAATCAGCTGGCCCGCACCTATCGCGAGGAGCAGCAGCGCCTGAAGCTACAGGATGTTCGTTTGAAGGGCGCGGTTGAGTTTGCCACTCGTATCGAGAAGGTAATTGCACAGCTGAAGAGCAAAGGTAAGGACACTACTGCGCTTGAGGCGGCGGTAGCCAGCTACCGTACCGGCATTACAAACGCGCGCGCTCAGTGGCAAATTGCCGCCGATGCGCTGGCTGCACACGCTGGTTTCGATGCCAATGGCAAAGTCACGGATGCTGACCAGGCGCGTGCCACGCTTAAGAGCACCCATAGCGCTATGGAGCAGGCGCGCAAGACTGCGCACGACACCTTTGTTGCCCTGCGCAAGGCCCTGGCCGAAGCCCGTAAAGCGAACCGCGCCATGCCCAAGCTGCCCGAGCCGCAGGAACCGTAGGCATACACATTTTGCCCACGAGCCGATGGTGTTAGCACTTTCGGCTCGTGGCGTTTTATAGCAACCCTATTCAGCCGGGCTGTTTCTTTCCCCACGCGCCGCCACAATAATCCCCGCCAACAGCAACACAAATCCTGCTAATTGTAATTTCGCAAATCCCTGGCCGAAAAAGAGCAGCGCCAGCAGTGCCGAGCCGATTGGTTCGCCCAGCGTTGCCACAGCGACAAAAGTGGGCGAAAGGTGACGCAGCGACCAGTTGAGCGCAGTGTGCCCCAGCAGCTGCGGCCCTAATGCGAGCGCCAGAGCCAACAGATATGCTCGTATGGGGAAGCCAGTGAACGCGCTGCCGCCACCAGTGAGCAATGCTAGCAGTATGAGCCAGATTGCCGCGCTCGTGTATACCAGTGCGACGTAGGCTAATGTCGAGTGGCGGCGCTGCAACGAACGGCCCACCAGAAAATACGCCGCAATTGCAATTGCTCCCAGCAGTGCCAAGGCATCACCAAGCAGGGCGTTGTGTGCATCGCCGCCGCTACTATCGCTGTAACCAATCACAATACTGCCCGCCATCGTACACAGCACGCCCAGCCAGGTTAGCCGCGAAAGTCGTTCGCGCATGAGCCAGGCGGCCAGCCCGAGCCATAGCGGCGAGCTGGTGACGAGCGCAACGGAGGAGGCTACCGAGGTATATTCAAGCGACGAGATCCAGCTAAAGAAATGGACTGCCAGGCATGCGCCCGCCCCGGCACCGAGCAGTAGCTCGCGGCGCGTCAGGGTCAGCAGCTCGGCGCGCGCGCGCAACAGCGCCAGTGGCAACACCACCAGTGCAGCTAACCCAAGCCGTAGGGCTGCAATCGTCACTGAAGGCATGCCAAGCTGTTGCGCGCCACGAATCATGATCGAAGCCGCTGCGACGACGAAAACACCGCCGAGCAATATCAGGTAGGGTAGAGCGTGTGGGCGAGCATGCGCCTGCGGTATACGCCATGTGTCGGTTGAGCGGGTGGGAGCCATAATATTCCTTATTGCAAACGAGCGCTACGGCAGCAAGTATACCGTACCTTTTGCGGAGCCAAATCGTGGAAAGATCGTGTATCCTGATGCGCTAGCCCACTAGGCAATGGTGTGGTAAAACCTTCGTAGCAGCTACTGCGGGCGGCGGTGGTTGTAAGACACCAAAATATCGGTAGAGAGGTATGTTGATGCAAGCGCACTCATCGAAGCGTTCTCGTTTGCTGGCCAACCTGCAAACAACACCACTTCTGCAACGACTGGAGCGCGCAAGTTTAGAACAGCTTGCGCACCGGGCGGTGCAGCAGAGCTATGCGCCCGGTACGGTACTTTTTTTAGAAGGTGACCCGGCACCAGCGCTGTATTATATCGACGCTGGTTGGGTGAAGGTCGCTAAAATATCGCCCGATGGCCGCGAGCAAATTCTTTCGATCTGGGGCGCGGGCGAATTATTCGGGGGTATTGTCAGCATGTTTGGAAACCGTCCAGCACCGGCAACGGCGGTCGCGCTCGAAGCCACCGATGCCTGGCTCTTCCCGCCTGAGGCTCTTCACGAGATCGTGGCGGCAAACCCTGCACTGATGCTCCACATCGTTGAATTCATGGCCGATCGAATGAGCGAGCTGATTGAGCTGGTGGCTGATCTTTCGTTGCATACAGTCAGCGCACGGCTGGCGCGGCTGTTACTCGAGCAGGCCGATGATGGCCTCATTCAGCGGCATCGGTGGGCAACCCAGACAGAAATGGCTTCTCGCCTTGGCACGGTGTCCGATGTGCTCAACCGTGCTTTACGCAGCCTGGTTGAAGAAGGGCTGATTGAATTGACGCGTAACCATATTCGTATTCTGAACTACCCGGGCCTCACCGCCAAGGCTCTTCCCATCCGCTAAACACACAATTTCCGACAAAAGTCGAAGATATTTTGGCCGGTTGTTGCTATGCTGACCGCATTGTTTCAGTGCGGTTTTTTTATTGAGAGGAATCACAGTATAACACTATGGGCATTCCTACAGCGACACGGATTTCATCTATTCTCGCCGCGTGTCCGCGCATCGCCGCCGTGATGGAAGTAGTTGGCGTCAAACGCGCGGCGCGCTCTTCACTGCGGGCTAGGATGGCGCAGGCGCTGACAGCCGAGTGGGCTGCGCGGGTTTATCGAGTGCCACGCGATGAATTTTTGGCAACGGTATGCACCGCAAGTGCAACCAAAAGGGGAGGAGCATGACGCGATCGCAGTATTCAGCACCGGGGAGCGCACGCATTCTCGTGCTATCACTTATGCTCCTCTTCTTTGCTATCCCACACACATTGGAAGATTTCGCCCTCGGTGAACCCGCCAAGGCGGGTGTGTCCGCGCCGGTGCTTTCTTTTGCTATCGCGCTGATGATAGCGCTACAAGCCGTGGGGATATACTGGCTTGGCCAGGGGCTGCGGCGCGGCGCGCTGGTGCATGTCGCGATCGGTTTATTCTGGCCCATCGCTGCGGGGATGGCGCAACTGCCCATCATTGTAACAGGGGCACCCTATCGCGCGGGCGCTTTTTCAGTGCTGTATGTAGGTGGCATGATTGTGGTCGGACTTCTTGTGAGCACTTCTGCGCTTGTGGCGCTGATCAAAAAGAACCTCTAAATCCTTTTATTGGCAATAGCACCATCGGGCTTACCGCCGCAATAGCAGCGGTATACCGCAGTTTGGCGCTGCGCCTGCTCGATGGGAATGCACACCTGCGATTATGCAGCATTCGTTATCGTAGCCCGCCGGTGAACGTCGATTGGCGCACTACGGATCTCGCGCAGATATTATAAGTACTACATGTGTATGTACAGGAAGGAGCCTGCTATGACCTCTTCACGAACTATGCCGTCCCGGCCCAATCCGCAGCTGAGTACCAGCACTTGGGCCAAGCTCGGGCTGCGTACGGCGATCGTGAGCATGATCGCTGTGCTGGCTGTTCAGGCAGTCGCGCTTTCGCTCTGGCCGGAAATCGCTGGTTTTGCGCCGCTCAATAGCTACCCCCGCTCGGCGCTGTTTGTCGTTATCCCCGTGATGCTGGCAACCCTATTGCTGGCGCGGCTCGGGCAGCGGCAAGCGCGTGCTGTACAACGCTTTATGCTCATTTCGGCGGTTGTGCTGCTGCTCAGCTTCATTCCCGATTACGTTCTGCCACTGCCTGGTAAAACGCTGCTGGCGAGTAGTGTTGCGGCGTTCTTGCATATTGTTGCGGCGCTTACCACGGTTGGCATGTTGGTTCGTGGATATCAAAGGCATACCCACTACCTAGATTGAGCGATAAGACGCCATAGAATTCGGGTAGCGACCCCATCCATACGCGGTGTGGATGGGGTTTTCTATGGCTGTCATGGCCAGTACTATCGGTAGTTCAGCATTTCATTGGTTTGTATCAGGGCTTTCGCTTACTAAGCACCTTTTCGCTTTCCTGGTGATTGTTTGCAATCACCAGGAAAAAGCACGACGTCCCGTGTTGCCGCAGGCGCATACATTGGCAAGCGAAAGTCCTCTCTATTGAAACTCGCGCTGATGCCAGGCCAATGCTGACCTGCTCTGGTGCATGGCGCGCTTCATACAGGTGCTTACCAGAAGCAGAAAAAGAACTGTACTGCTGTAGACACAGAGCCAGAGAAGTTTTCTCGGTTAAAATCTACTGCGCGTAGATGTTTGTATCCCAGAGAGTGCGATGCTATAATTTGCCATCTCCGCGACTGATAACGTAGTTTGAGGAACGAGGATGCGTGTTTTACTCCTGTCCTGGGAATTTCCACCGCATATCGTTGGTGGCCTGGGCAAGCATATTATGGATCTTGCGCCGGAGCTGGCTCGCCAGGGGATGGAGGTACACCTGATTACGCCGTTATTGCGCGGTGGTGAAAAGCACGAAATAACCAGCGACGGTGTTCATGTGTATCGGGTTGAACCGCCAAATATGGATTCCTACGGTTTTGTTTCGTATGTACAGCACACCAATAGCTTGATGGAAGCGGCCGCGCGTACCCTGGCCGCCGAAACCGGTGAGCTCGATATCATCCATGCGCACGATTGGCTGGCCGCGCATGCGGGCGTGGCGCTGAAACATGAATGGCACCGCCCGCTGGTGACAACAATCCACGCGACTGAGCGTGGTCGCCAGGGCGGCTACATTGGTGGCGGCCACGCCGCACAGGTAAACCATATTGAGTGGTGGATGACCTATGAGTCGTGGCGTATCATTGCCTGTTCCTCCTTCATGGCGCACCAGATTAACAATTATTTTGGCACGCCGCTGGATAAAATTGATGTTGTGCCGAATGGCGTGTATATCTCGCCCGATCCTTTTACCAGTGAGGGTCAGCGGCTCGCATTTCGCCGTAACTATGCCCAGGATGACGAGCCGTTGGTGTACTACGTCGGGCGGCTGGTGTATGAAAAGGGACTGCACATCCTGATCGATTGTTGGTCGCAGGTGCAGGAGGTCTTCCCGAATGCGCGGCTGGTGATTGCAGGCACAGGTGCCTACCTTCATTCGCTGAAGCATCGTGCCTGGGCATTGGGCATCGGGGCGGCTGTGAATTTTGCTGGCTTTATTACCGACGAGGAGCGCGATAAGCTGTATCACTGCGCCGACGTAGCGGTATTCCCGTCGCTCTATGAGCCATTTGGGATTGTGGCGCTCGAAGCGATGGCGGCGTGTTGCCCGGTTGTGGTAGCTGAAACCGGCGGCCTCACCGAGGTGGTGAAGCTGCACGAAACTGGACTTACTGTGCACCCGAACGATCCTGGTTCGTTGGCGTGGGGTATTCTGCATACCCTGCAACATCCCGAATGGTCGCAGGCGCGGGCGAATAATGCCCTGGTGGTGACGCGCGATGTGTTCAATTGGCGGCATATTGCTAGTGAGACAATTCAGGTGTACCAGCGCGCTTTCGATGATTGGGTGCAGAGTAGTTGGGGCAAGTAACGGTGCAACTTTCGCAATAGCACAACGTATCATGATCCAAAGCCCGGTGCATATTCGCGATACTCTTGCCGGGTGGGAGAATGATACAATGCAAACACAACCGCTGGTGATTGTACGCAATGATGGTGCAAACCTGCTGGTGCGCGCCGTGTATTTTGTGTTGGTTGGCTGGTGGCTGAGCGCAGTCTGGGCGGTGATTGGCTGGGTACTGTGTATTACGATAATTGGCCTGCCATTAGGCGTGTATATGCTCAACCGCTTGCCGCAGGTGGTAACGCTGAAGCCGCAGCGTACCGATGCGCATGTGACGCCAGCTGGGCAGGTGGTGTATACATCAGCGAAGCAGCGGCCCTTTGTGCTGCGCGCCGTGTATTTTGTGCTGATTGGCTGGTGGCTCAGCGCGCTGTGGATTGCGGCGGCCTGGGCACTGCACGCGAGTATTATTGGAATGGTGCTCGGGTTCTGGATGTTTGACCGGGTGCCCGCGATTGTTTCGCTTGGGCGATAAACCAAACTAATACATTTCGGTGCTTTGGTCGGGAGGATGGGTATGCTCATTCTCCCGATTGCTTTTGTACCTGCGGCCTGAAATATCACTGGGGCAAACTATCGGCGCTGGGTGCCACCCCAGCGTTGCTAGCCGGCGATGTTGAGCGGGGCTGATGTGATTTTAGCGTAAGCTACGAAGAAGTAGGCTTACTATGATATGTCACAGCCTCATCAAATCCAAGATATGCCTCGCCATTGAATTGAGCTAGTGGTACTTCTAAAATTACCCCTTTTCTTAGCAAGATCTCGGCGATAGCCCACCCGGTTGCGTAGCTTACTTCTTTGTTGTCTTCACTCTGTGCTATTTGCAATAGCGAACCTACGACGATCTCAGAATTTTGATTCACTACATTGTGGATTGCATTCAACCGCTCAGTAGTTGATGCTGACACATTCAGCAAGATATTAATATCAATTAGTATGTCTCGATCTGTCATTGTGCTTCTCCGAAACGTCTATTGAATGTATGGGCAAGGTCGCTCGAAACTGGCTTGGAAAGGCGCAAACGTCAGCTCAACGTTGAAACGCAGCCAGCGTATGGATGGTGACGCGAGTGATGTACAGGCGTTGAGCGTGATCTGGGGCAGGCTGCCACCGCACCCCACGGGTCCATCGTCCTGGCGGCTCGCCAGGGTGCCGCTGCTGCTGGTGGCCAGGTGGTCGGCATGCAGAGCGCTATCGCCTGTTACACGACACACCGGCTATCTATTGTTCCACCAGCCCGCGAATATCGTAGGTCCACACCGCAGACTGCGAGCACGTCGCATCGAAACATTGTGTTGCTGCGAGCGTGTTTCCATCGGGTGACCAGGCAAGATCGAAAAAATGGCCGCGTTGCACGAGGAGAGATCGGCGTTGGTCGAGGGAGAACAACCAAATACCACGCGGTTTCCGCCAATCCGATCCGGAGCAGTAGGCCAACCATCGACCGTTTGGCGACCACACGAGTCGCGCAGGATCCATCACATCACTCAGGAGACGCTCGGTCGTCAGAGTGTTTGGATTCAGAAGGTAGATATCCCAAGGTACCACAGGGAACGCATCTGATTGCCCAATAGTTTCGAGGGTGGCCCAAAACGCAATTTTATCTTCTGTTGGCGACCAAGCCGGATCACGGGCCATCCCAATTTGTTTCGGCTGTCGTCCTACTTGGCCAGGTGCCGCCTGGTATTTTGCTAATGCAGTGATAGTATCGGGCAAATACCACGAACGCAGTCCTTTGCGTAGCAGGATTGGAACAGGTTCGACGCCCCCAGGCAATAACCAATAGAGCGTGCTATAGTTACCAATCGGTGTGAAAACACCGCGTTGAAGCGCAGTATTCCACGTAAATTCACCCGTGTTTGGCAACTTTCTCGGAATCAGCGGATTGACCTGATGAGTTTGCCAATCGTAAGCAATTAAAGAAGCCGTAAAATCGAAACCTGTGCTTGGATCGATATGGCCGGTACACATTTTGATCATGCCAAGTCGACCATCAGCAAGTAATAATACATTATGGTAATAGACCCTTAGGCATTGTGGATCGGGCGGGAGCGGAAGCAATTGCCAATGCCCACCAGGGGTAGATTGATACCAAAATACCTCTGAATTTCCAACCAATAGTTGGTTAGCACCTAACCAAGTAACAGTATCAGTACGTGTGAGCGATGGCGGAAGCTGCACCCGGTTCGCCGGAACAGATTTGTAATAGGAGTTAAAAACTAACACAGCTCCAGCTACTACACTGATGAGACTGAGAATTGCGATAAGTTTCCACCGATTGGATATAAATACGTGCATGGCTATGATCCAATAGCAACCAGATTCTGTCTGGCAATTCAATTTCCGTCAATAAGCAGAGATAGCGCATGAGAAAGGCGAGCTTCACGGTTTGCAGGTAATTCACCGCCAGTTATCAAAGTAAGAATGACGGGTTAGATGCCACGCCGACGCAACCAGCGGCGGAGGCGCGGCGCGTGATAATCCTGATCGCCCGCAACGCGCCGAAGTCGGCCGCGTTTGCGACCAGTTTGACGCTGGGCGATCACCGTTTACCGTACATCTACCTCAACGAGCGCTTCATAATAAAAGTGGCAATTTCTTCTGGGCCAAATAATGCCGCCCAC
Source organism: Chloroflexi bacterium SZAS-1 (assembly GCA_018266315.1). Classification (GTDB taxonomy): domain Bacteria; phylum Chloroflexota; class Chloroflexia; order Chloroflexales; family Roseiflexaceae; genus Kouleothrix. The sequence continues at coordinate 50,284 of JAFEAS010000095.1, forward strand.
GACAAAGTATCGTCAAATACCTCAACTGCATCGAAAGGATACCATAAACTGAACCAAACGTTCGTGAAGGTGTGCCATTCGGTTACTATAGCGACATTGTCACCCCAGTTTACATAGACTGTTTCCTTGTGGTTAATAGGTAGTTTTTGGAACCATCGTTGAATATTTTCATTATCAGCTGAATTGATGGGAGCGAGCGAACATTGGCTCACTATCTGGTAGTACGTAGTAGATTTAGGGGGTAATTGTTCTTGACGGAAGGCCCGTCCCTGGTGCCCAATTTGCTCGCTACGCTCTGGAGTTAGCGGAACGATGTGTGCCAATAATTCGTTCGATAGGGCATTCCATTGCGCGTCTGTAATGCGCCATTGATACACGAAGCTGCGCATTGGAATAATGTCAGTTGCAGCATATGTTACCATGTTGTTCTCTTTGGTACTCTATACAGGAAGTGTATCGACGGGACGATCTTGCCCTCAACAAAGGCTCCTGTGGTCGGAAAGCCTGCAGTTCGCGCCTCAACAATCACGCGCGGAATACCCTGTGTCGGCGGCACATTGTGTTGGGCAGTGCGCTGGTATCACATCACTATTCGAGCACGATCTCAAATGCCGGGTATCGGCAGAAGCTACACCGATACACCATGTCAATGCTTATAGATCGCTCCGCCTCACACTTGTGTGGCACTCAAATCCTTGTCTTCCATTTCCCAGGCATGATCGAGGGTGTGAAAGGCGGTGTGCCGTATCAGGTACCGCAGCGGCCACTTACCGGCTAACTTACCCTGTGCATGATAATCCCGGATTGCCTGGCAATAGGCATCGCGATGCGCTTTCAACCCCTCGGCGGTGAGCATTGCATCGTCGGGGGTGTACACACCAAGCCCCTTCGCCCAGTCCTGCTCGTTGGCAAAAATATGCTGCACGATGCGATCGCGATCACGCCCGCCGCCGCGTGGGCCCTTTTGCAGTTCAGCCGACACCCGCCTGCGCACATCGTCGAAAAACGCCCAGCACGCCTGCATCAGCGTTAGTTCGCGTTCCAATTCGTCACCGGACATGCCTTGCTTGTCGATGCTCGAAAACGCGAACGAGATGCCCCAGAAGTCAGTTGAGCCTGTCCCTGAATACTGCTCGACCACCTCGACGTTCGTGATAGCGTCAAACTCCACGCCCATTTCGGCGAGCTTTGCTATCTGTGAATATCGCAGAATATAGGAACGTAGCCGTTCGATTGCACCTTCCCCAGTCTTCGCCCCGCGCTCGAGGCCGGGCCAATCTGGTGCCACTGCCACCACCTTCTTGCCCTTCGGTCCAATTTCCAGCGTAATCCGAAGATGATTAGCCACAGCTCCTCCAATCGTAGTCGTTTCTGCCATCGTATACCCGAGCCGGCGCGCGGTGGTGGCACGTCTATCTCACGCACGCCGAACGCTCATTGTGCCACGAGTGCAACACATGTGCTATTCTACCGCACCTGTGCTTATTTCGCACTTCACAATCAGGCTAACATATTCGAAAGGCCGAGGGCACTTCGGGATACCATGGGTTGATGGCTTTGGGTAGCATGTGTATGGATTGGAGGTGGCATGCCAAGAACGTCTATTTGTACTGTTCCGGCGTGGTGCCGAAGGAAATGCCAGTTCTCTCGATCTGGAGTACTGGGGCAACGCGCCCCGAAAATACCGCCTGTGTTATAATACGCCGGTTCATATTCGGAACCATAACGAGCGCGCAGCGGCGCGATGCTCGCTGGATGTATTCGTATCGTTTGAAGAGGAGCTGTTCATGTTTCGCACGCACACGTGCGGCGAGCTGCGGCCCGAGAACGCTGGCCAGGAAGTGCTGCTGGCTGGCTGGGTGCATCGCCGCCGTGACCATGGCCCGCTGATTTTTATCGATCTCCGCGATCGCTATGGCATAACACAAGTCGTATTCGATTCGGCCACTGCCCCCGAAGCGCACGCAATTGCCAGCCAGGCTCGCTCGGAATTTGTGCTGCAAGTGCGCGGTCTGGTGGGCAAGCGTCCCGACGAATCGTTGAATCCCGATCTGCCCACTGGCGCGATCGAAGTACGCGCCGGGGTGGCGAATATTCTCAACCCGGCGAAAACCCCGCCGCTGTATATTAGCAAAGACGGCGGCGAAGACGAAATGCTGCGCCTGAAGTATCGCTACCTCGATCTGCGGCGCGAGCGCATGCAGAAAAACCTGATCTTGCGCCACCGCATGATCAAGTTCATCCGCGATTTCCTCGATAAAGAAGGTTTTCTTGAGATTGAGACGCCGATCCTGATTAAATCGACGCCCGAGGGTGCGCGCGATTATTTGGTGCCAAGCCGCGTGCATCCCGGCGAATTTTACGCGCTGCCGCAGAGCCCGCAGCAGCTCAAGCAGCTGTTGATGGTGGCGGGCTACGACCGCTACTTCCAGATCGC
>JAFEAS010000096.1:0-11184 GCA_018266315.1 Chloroflexi bacterium SZAS-1
TTTTGGAAAGTGTTAGCTACTCAGAGCTACTGGCTTGATCATGATCCACTGCTTGAGCCGTATCACTTTCAATCGCTGATAGCCGTGCCATTGCGGCATGCTGGCGAAGTTGAGGCGGTACTGTTTATTGCGCATTCCTCCAATGCGTATCAGTTTTCCACTGCCACGCTTGAAATTCTCGATCGCTTTGCCATGCATGCTTCGCTGGTATTACGTACCGCGCGCCTGATTACCCGCGAGCAACGCGCCTTTGGTCACCTGGCGATTTTGCACCAGCTCAGTGATGCTATTCAGGCTGCGCCTGATATCGATACCCTGGCCCATATGGCGCTAACGGCGATCACTGCAGGCTATGGCCTGGGCTTTAACCGGGCCGCGCTGCTGCTGCTCGATGAGCGGGGCGAGCAGCTGGTTGGGCGCATGGGCATCGGCCACCTGTCGGCCTCTGAAGCCGACCGCGATTGGGTTGAGCATAATCGCAGTGGGCTAGAAGACTTCCGGCGCTATCGCGAGCATCTGGCGCGCCACCAGATTCAGCTAACCCCGGTCGGCCAACGAATCCACCATCTTCATATTCCTTTAGGCAATATTGCCAACGATATTTTGGCCCAGGTGATCCACCTGCAAAAATGGCGCATTGCCTACCCCGATGAGCTGAGTGCATTACCAGCGGTGTTCAGCGCGGCAATTCAGCCAACGACGCCGCTATTGGCGGTGCCTCTGGTGGCGCGCGGCGAGGTGATTGGAGCCTTGACGGTTGATAATAAGTTTACCCGCGAGCCTATCACCCACGAACAAATCGATTCGCTGCTGGCGTTTGCGAATAGCGTAGCAATTGCAATCGATACCCATTCGCTACTGGATGAAACCAACGCAGCCCACCGCAAGCTGCAATCGTTCTATGAAGCCAGCAGCGCATTAGTATCGTCGCATAACCCAATCGAAGTCTTGTCGTCGATTGTCGAGCAGGCGTGTCAGGCGTCTGGGGCATGCGGTGTCAGCATGGTGCTGTTCGATGCGAATGAGCAAGTGGTTGGCATGTATGCCGCAGGGAACGACCAGATGGTGAACATGGGCACGATCGTGCGGCCTAATGGTGTTTCGATTAAGGTGTTACGCACCGGTGAGCCAGCTGTTATTGAGGATGCATCAATGCAGCGTGCCCGGGTAAATCCTACCATGTTTACCCGTGGTGTCGCGGCTGGCCTATGCTTGCCGGTAGTGGTGAAGGGCCAGCGCATTGGCGTGATGTGGGTACATTATGATACGCCGCGCATCTTCCCAGCCACCGAAATCGCCGCCATTCAGCTGTATGTGAACCAGGCGGCACTCGCATACGATACCGCTCAGCAGCTCGATGCCTTGCGCAAGGCGCACGAGGCAGCCCGCGTTGTCGCCCAGGTTACCACCCTTGAACAGCCGCAAACCACGCTCGATTCCATTGTGGTAGGCACCCAGAATGTGCTTGGCTGCGATGCGGTGACGCTGTACGAATATAGCGAAGAACGGCGGATGTTGCGGCATCCACCAATTGCAATTGGCCTGCTGGATCCGCAATCGGTGCACAGCAGCGATGAGCAGGCCGCGGCGGCTGAACACTTTGTGCTTGAGATGCTGAATTTGGAGATTATGTTAATTGTAGAAGATACACTGGTAGATGCCCGTTTTCAGCAACGACGCTTTACACTCGCTGAGCAGGTTCGCTCGTGCGCGGTCATTCCACTACGCGTTGGCGAACGGCGTGTGGGTGTGATGTTCGTAAACTATCGGCAACGGCACCAGTTTACCGCCGAAGAAATCCGCTCGATCGAAACGTTTGGCTACCAGGCGGCTGTTGCCATCCGCAATGCCCAGTTGTATGCCCAGGAACAACACCGTGCCAGCATGATCGAAGCGCTCTATAATGCCAGCAGCGTCATCACCAGCACGTTATCGCTCAACGAAATTCTGACATCGATCGCCCGCCAAGCGTGTGAGCTGATCGATGCGCCTGAGCATCCGCCCTGTTTCAGCCTGATCGGCCTACTACAGGGCGATCAGCTTGTGTTTACTACTGCGTATCCGGCGCCGATGCTATCGGCATTGCGTGAGCGCGTGGGGATGGCGGTTGATTTACGGGCAAGTAATGGCAAGATTGGCATTACAGGCCGGGCCGCGCGCACCGGGGTGAGCCAGCGCATTAACGATGTGCGGTTTGCTGGCGACGACTACATTGAGTATGCGCCTGAAACGCGCTCGGAGCTGGCGGTGCCGATGCGCATACGAAACAAAATCGTTGGCGTGGTGAACGTCGAGAACCCGCAAATTGGGCTGTTCGATGCTGAGCACCAGCAGGCGCTTGAGCTGCTTGCCGCGCAGGCCGCGATTGCCATCGAGAATGCGCAGCAGTTCGAGCGCACGCGCGCGCTGAATCAGATTATGTTGGCGGCTGGCTCATCATTACAGCTCGATACGGTGTTGGGTGATACCACCACCAGCATCGCGCGCGAGTTTGGCTACGATTCGGTGGGTATCAACCTTGTAAATGAAGGTTCGGGCACACTCAAGGGCGCGACCTACTACGCTGGCCGCCCCCGCCCGATTACGCATAGCCTGGACGCTGGTATTACCGGGCGCGTGGCCCGCACCGGCGAAGCGGCACTGGTTGGCGATATTCAACAAGACCCCGATTATATTCGCGAGCAGGATGATACGCGCTCGGAGCTGTGTGTGCCGCTATTGCTAGGCCAGCGCGTAATTGGTGTTATTAATGTCGAAAGCCCGCAGCTCAACACATTCACGAATTATGATTTGCATCAGATGGAAACGATTGCCCAGCATGTCGTGAATCGGATCGAGAATGCGCGCCTGTATACTGAGCTTGAGCAAACCCGCAATACGCTCACGGCTCGCACCGCTGTGGCCTGGATGGGCATGGTAAGCGCGCACTGGCGGCATGCGATCGAAGGCCACGCCGCTACCATTTGTATGGAGCTGAACACGATTCATAACGAGCTGGCACAGGCCCAGCGCAGTGGCACACATACAGAGGAACGGTTCAGTGCCCGGCTTGAGAAGATTCGGCGCATGGCCGAGCTGATCATGCAGCATCCGATTACCCCTGCGCCCAATACCAAAGAAGATGAAGCGGTGTCGCTTCAGGTGAGCGATGTGCTGAGTGAGCGTGTAGCCCAGCTGCGCGCCGAAGACGATAATCAGGGAATCGACTTTGTATTCGACAACCGGCTCAATGCGGCTACAACGGTGCGAATTTCGCAGGTGTGGCTAACCATTCTGTTTAATATTGTTGTTGATAATGCAATCAAAGCCGTGCGTCCGGTTGCGAGCAAGCGTATTACTACCACATTAGAGCAGCAGCATGGCTGGATCGAAATCATCATAAGCGATACCGGCAAGGGCATGCCCAAGCGCGTGCAGCACCGCCTGTTTGAATACAAGATCGAAAAGCGGCAGGGCGACCGTGGCATGGGTGTGGGCCTCTTGCTGGCACATATGATTGCGCAGACCTATGACGGAGATATTATGCTCCGCACCAGCACGGCCCAGGGAACCACGATTGCAATTCGATTACCTGTGGAACGGATACGAAGGGGAAAGGTTGCATAAGATGCCTGCATTGTCTCACGCATTACTTATTAACGGTTCAACCGATCATCATTGGCACAAACTGGTTACTCAGATTATTGCACCGCATGCAACATTACATATCGGCTCGGAGGCAACGCTCGAAGATTGGCTCGCACAGGCCGACTATGCGCTTATGATAGTTGATGCGACAGTCGTGCGCGATGTGCCCGCCTTAATTCGCCGCCTGCGCCAGCTGCAGCCCAGCGCCCGGGTGATTGTGGCTTCGGCGGCACCCAGCTGGGCGCATGCGCGTGCCGCCTTTCTGGCAGGTGCGTTCGATTATGTGCTTAAATCGCTGAACCGCGATGATATTGAGTCGGCGATCGTCGCGGCGCTGGCTGCTGCACCGCCAGCCCGCTGAGCAGCAAGATGCTTCGTGCGAAGGAACAGGCCGAAATTTTAGAATTGCATCGCCTGCGGCTCTATTACCTTGAGCGGCAGCTGGCGGTGTATGGCCTGCATGCCGAACCATCGATAATTATTGAGCGTGATATTATCGCCGCAACAATTGAGCGGCTGGAACGGCAAATGCAGCGGCAACGCCATACGGGGCGGCAGTATCGGCCAGTTCCCGCCAGGGCAAAAGGCTTGCCGCATCGCCAGCTGCCGATTGCGGCCTGGCCTAGCCTTGAGGATGCGATGAAGAAGATTCTGCTGGTCGATAACGACCTTCATTACCTCGAATCAACCGGCGATTACCTTGAGTCGGTGGGGTACCAGGTTCTACGCGCTGCATCGCTCGAACGCGCTCGCCAGCTGCTCGATTATACCTGGGTGCATGTCGCTATCATCGATTTGCGGCTGGGGAACGATAATGATGAGCGCGATCGTAGCGGCCTGGATCTGGCGAAAGACTCGGCCTACCAGGTGGTGCCAAAGATTATTCTGACGCGCTACCCAAGCTTTGATGCAGTGCGCGAGGCGCTTGGCCCGGCGCTACGCGGCATTCCACCCGCAGTTGATTTCATCGATAAACGCAATACTCACCCCCAGGCGCTGCCCGATGCGATTGAGCGCGCACTGATAGCATACGAGCGCATTCAATTTGCGCTGACGATTAGCTGGAACCAGCCACTCTCGTTTCCGGCACTTATTCATCTGCTGTTGCCCGACCAGGATACAGTGCGCCTGCTCGATCGCTGTTCCGAGCTTGAAGATTTGTTGCGTAAGCTGTTTTATGAAAGTAGCCAGATTACAGTTGGACGGGTGTTGAAGCATAGCGCTGGCCGTTTGGCACTGGAGGTTTTCGCCTATAGCTCAGCCGGTGCCGAGCGCCAATATGTGGTGGTGTGTGGCCTGAAGGCGACGATTGCTGAAGAGCAGCGCCGATATAAGGAAGTGGTGCCACTTGCAAAGGGTAACCACAGCACGCTGCAAATGCTGGCAGCCGAAACACTCCGCTTTGCGGCCAGCGCCTATATGCTCAGCGGCGGCGACCTTGAGGCGATTATGCCATTTCGCGATTTCTATCAGAAAAAGTCGATTGAGATGGTTGTGGCGGGCGTCAACACCTTGTACGCCGATACGCTGGCAGCATGGCATCAGCAAGGCCGCGAACAGCTTGAGCTGCCATTGGGCGAAGCGCTGATGGGATTATTTGGCCTCAGTGGGGCGCAGCTTACCACAGCAGCGCTACGCACGCGGATTGAAGCGCTGGGCCGCAATCTGCTCGCTGCCAATTTGGTGCAAGAGATCGACATAACTCCTGGCGCGCTTACGCTGCACTTTGCCGATGCCCCGGCGCTTACATATGCTAACCCGGCGGAGTGGCTGCCCGAGCGCGACCTGAACCCGGTGTTGTCGGTGCAGCGCGGTATCATTCACGGCGGCATTGATGCCGATACGATTCTTGTAGATGAGCAAGGCCAGCCCTGGCTGATTGATTTTGTGCAGGCGGGTCGCGGGGTGCTGCTATATGATTTTATTCGGCTTGAAGCCGCAATTAAGTTTGATGTGCTCGATACGCTCGACCTTGATCTGCGCCATCGGCTCGAAGCGCGACTGCTGGCTGCCAGCGATTTAGATGCGCCGCTCGATGACCCTGCGGATGCGCCAGAACTGCGCCGCGCACTCCTCACCATTGCGAGTATTCGCCGGAACGCCGCGAACAAGGCTGGCGTGCAGCTGGCCGCCTACGAAATTGGGCTGTGCTATAGTGCCCTCGCCTTGCTGGCGAGCTACCAGCCCGAGTTGCAATACCCGCGCCGCCGCCTGGTGCTGTATGGTCACGCGCTGTTGCAGCTCGCAATGCTCTGCAGTAAACATACTGGTAGTGCCGCATCCCCAGCAGATGTGCCCGAGGCGGCCCGCACTGGCTTCTGGCTTGATCATGAGAATGAAGTGGCCTGGGTGCAGGGGCAGCGGATTGAGCTGACGGCGCAAGAGTTCCAAATCCTTGCATTTCTCTCGCAGCCTCCTGGCACACTCCATACCCGCCAGCAGATCACCGACCATATTCTGGGTATCGATTATGATATTTATGAAGAAAGTTGGCTCAATAGCGCGATAAATCGCCTGCGTACCAAGATCGAGCCCGACCCACGGAAACCGCGCTACCTTATCACTGTGCGCGGGCGGGGGTACCGGCTTGATCTGCCGAGCTAGCATTATTCATGTGGCTTCATTTTGTACGCTGATATTGGCGCAGAGCGCCAATATCAGCGTCGCCGTAATCGAAACGTATCCCTTTGCCAAAGCCTACAACCGCTCGCCGCGTAAGTTCTGTAAAGTAATCAACCTGATTTGATTAGGACTTATGCAGTTGGCGGATTGAGCACTTGGCAAAGCGGTACGTTTCATTTTCGCCGGGTGCGGTTGTTCCGTGCAGAACGCGGAACAACCGCACCTAACAAGATCGGCAAGTCCCATGCTGCCGCAGGCAAAAAGCCGCCCATTGTGCTGCCGAATAACGCACCTGCGTAACTCCTATTGATATAAGCATATCTTCGCGGCTGGTTATGCCCAGCCGCTTTTCTGTGCCTGCCATAGCTATTTCTGCTAGCTAACCGCGAGGTTTTTAGCACTTTTGTGCGCGCTGGTTGCAAGCCTGCGCGCGCTGGGGCTGGCAAACTGGCAGCGGAATGCGCGCTAATTATGCCTATACGCACAGCCATCTCCACTATAGTGATCGGCAGATGCTTCACTGCATCGCCGCCCGCATTACTATACAGCTGGAGGTGAACTATGGCACTCCCCGCCCGCTCGTACCCGCACGACATGGTTTTTCGGCCATTTCAGCCCTGGGTGTGGCTCAATAGTACGCTGCTATTGAGCACCAGCCTGGTGCTAGTGGTGTGCGCGCTGCTGGCGCGCGAGCCGCGCTGGCTGTTGCTGCCGCTGGCACTGTTAGCCTGGATGGGGCTGCTGATCTTTCGCCACCGCGCGCACATGGTTGTGGTCAGCGGCGCGAGCCTGATTTGCCGACGCGGCTTGCTGCGAGTGCGCGAAACTACTATTCCCATCGCCCGGCTCAATTTCGAAGTGCGCCAAACGCTGCTGGGCCGTATGCTCGATTATGGCACCGTGCGGGTGGCTGCGCCAGCTGGCCCGATTGAAATGCAGCAAATTGCGTCGGTACACATGCTGCAATCCGTAATTGCCGAGCGCCAGACCGAGGTATACCTGGCACCCGGGTGGCATTTCGCTCAGCATCCATAGGGTAGTGCTGGCTCAGGTAGTGGCATGCTGGCGCGGGTGTAAGGCCCGTGCCAGCCACACAGTTGAAAGGAGCTGAAGCATGACAACCTACGCCCGCCCGGCTACATCTGCAACGCTCTCGCTCGTTCCCACCGCAGCTGCGCCTGGCTGCGTGGAACGCTACAATACTCCTGTACTGCTGACGCGCACCACCAGCCACACGATTACGACAGCGCTTGATCGCGTGAGTGGACACGAGGTGATTATTAAACAGGCGCATAGTGCCGAACCGGCGGCGCAGCTGCGGCTTGCGTGCGAAGGCGCGATGTTACGCTTTCTGGCGCGCCATGAGCTTCTCGCGCCCCGCTTCGTCGAGCTATTTGAGCATAACGGCTATGCCCACCTGGTGATGACGCGGGTGCAGGGACGAACGCTTGCGGCGTTGCACAGCGCGGGGCAGATCAGCGCCGCGCAAATTGTGCAGCTGCTGTGTCGGCTGTGCCAAAGTGTGCTGCGCCTGCATCAGCTTGGCTACGTGCATCACGATATTAAGCCGCCGAATATTCTGGTGCGGCCTGATTTCACCCCGGTGTTGATTGATTGGGGCGCGGCCGCCGCGCTGCGTGGGCGTGCTACGCCAGGCGGGATCGGCACTGTGGGCTTTGCTAGCCCTGATCAGGTGCGCGGCCTGGTTCGCCCAACCAACGACCTCTTCGCGCTGGGGATGACGCTTGATGCCCTGATTGTCCGGCCTGCCCCCCGGCTATCTGCGATCATTGACCGGGCGATTGCTCAGCACGAGCCGCGCTACCATTCCGCCGCGGAGCTGGGCCGCGACCTGGCGCAGCTCTGCTTGATTGAGCGGGTGGCGAGCTGCCTGTCGCTGGCGGCAGTGTAGCAAGGAAGTAGGCACCGGCCAAGCACTACGCTCGCGTTGTTTTATAATCATTGCAAGGAAACGAGCGTATGGAACGCATATTGATCGGGATTCTGATGATGACACTTATCGCTGGATGCGGCGCGCCTGCCCGCATCGCTGAATCGCCGACGGCCAGCGGCGCGGTTGAGCCAGTGCAATTTCTGGCGCTGGGCGATTCGTACACCATTGGTGAAGCGGTCGCTGCCGATGCGCGCTGGCCGATGCAGCTCGTGGCTCAGCTGCGCGCCCGAGGCGTGGCGGTGAACGAACCGCAGATCATTGCGCGCACCGGCTGGACAACCGATGAGCTGGATGCAGGTATTGATGCCGCTGCGCCGCAGGGCAGGTTTGCGCTGGTGTCGCTGCTGATCGGCGTGAACAACCAGTATCGTGGGCGCAGTGCCGAAGAGTATCGGGGGCAATTTCGTGGGCTACTGTCACGGGCGGTGCGTTTTGCCGGTGGCGATGCGCGCCGCATTCTGGTGCTTTCGATACCTGATTGGGGAGTAACGCCATTCGCGCAGGGGCACGACCCGGCGCGCATCGCTGCCGAAATCGATACATTTAATGCCATCAATCGCGCCGAGGCCACAGCGGTGGGTGCGCGCTATGTTGATGTTACTCCGGTCTCGCGCCGTGCAACCACCGACCCCACACTTATTGCCGACGATGGGCTGCATCCCTCGGGTGCGATGTACGCTGAATGGGCACGGCTTGCCCTGCCGGAGGTGCTAGCGGCGCTGGGGTATTAGCGCAGTGTTTGCTCATACGCGGCTAGCGTTGCGGCGGCGGTAGTTTGCCAGCTGAATTGTGCGGCATGCGGCGGCCCGGACGCGCGCATTTGGGCCGCGAGCGCGGCATCGCCTATCACACGTGCAAGCGCAGGGGCAAACGCGGTAGCGGTTGGTTCTACCAATATGCCTGCGTCGCCGACGACCTCGGGCAGGCTCGAGGTATTGCTACACACCACTGGCGCGCCACAGGCTAGCGCTTCGAGCGGCGGTAGCCCAAAGCCCTCGTAGCGCGAAGGGAAGGCAAACACAGCCGCGCCACTCAGCAATGCTGGCAGATCGGCCTCGGCGACGCCGGGGATAAAGCGCACCCGCCCACCTATCTGCATGCGTTCGGCGGCGGCGCGCGCCTCGGGGTAGCGCGCATCCCAATGCCCGGCAATCACCAGTTGAAGGTTGGGCGAAGCTGCTGGCAGTGTGCCGAAGGCTTCAACCAGCGCCGCCAGATTTTTGTGCGGCTTGTTCGAGCTGAGACACATAATATAGCGCTCGGGTAGGCCATAGCGTGCGTGCGCACCGGCGATCGCTGCGGCTGGCTGTGGCATAAAGCTCGGGCTGGCCGCCAGTGGCGTAACGCTAATGCGTGCGGCGGGGATTCCATAGGCCGCAATCAGGTCGGCGCGCGCGCTGGCCGAAATTGCCAGAATGTGCTGCGAGCTGCGCACAGCCAGGCGGGTAAGCAGGTTGAATAGCAGCTGCGCACGCACCGAAACCTCGCTGGGAAATAGACGCGGGATGGCATCGTACAGGGTGGTGATAACAGGGCAGGGCAGCCCGGCGTATGGCCGCACGTAGTAGGGCGCGTGAAACAGGTCGGTGCGGAGGTGGCGCAGCAGGGTGGGCAGGCCGCACTGTTCGCCAAGCGTGAAGGGGCGTAGCGGCGTTTCTACCAGCGCAATGTTGGGGTGGCGCGCCAGGGCCGCAATATCGTGGCGCGTGTTGATGAGCGCAGGGTTATGCAGCACAAGCAGGCGATGCGTACCCAGCTGCGGGCCAAGCGCGTCGATTAGGTTGTAGACATAGCGCCCGATACCAGGAAAATGGTCGTTTACATAACGGGCGTCGATACTCATGCGCATAGTGTTTCACGCAAGCTACGATGCTGCTGCCCGATACCAGCCCCACACATAGCCGAGCGCGCCAACATACGAGGTAAGCGCCTTGAGTGGCTTGAAGCCCGGCTTCCACGATGGCGCGGCAAATGAGTAGGGCAGAAACACATTCGGCAGCACAATGGCCGTGCGAAAGGCGATAAATGCGAGCGCGTGCAGCGGTGTGCGCAACTGCCGCCCACGGGCGCGCTGTGGGTCGCGCCGTACTTCCTGGGCATGGCCCACGCCATACAGAAAGTGTTTGCGCAACAGCGCGCGTAGATTGGCAGGCGCGGGGTGGTAGGCCCAGGTGTTTGGCACCAGCACGAAGCGATAGCCGAGCCTGCGCAGACGGACAAAAAATTCGGTATCGACGCCGCGCACCAGCGTTTCGTCGAAGCCGCCCGCCTGCGCGAAGACCGTCCGGCGCATTGCGCAGCAGGTGGTAGTGATTTCGCAGTAGAACGACGGCGGATCGGGGTTGGTTTCGAGCGGCTGCGTAACGACTGGGTGCTCAATACGCGGCACCTCGCGCGCGACCCAGCGCTGGAACCAGGGCGCGTTGGGTGGCAGCAGCTTTGAGGCTCCGGTGACACCGATGCCTGGGTCGGCGAGCAGGGGGGCAACCAGATTAGCAATCACATGCGCATCGCCGAGCACCGCGTCGTCATCCACAAACACCAGGATGGGCGCGCTAGTTTGGGCCACGCCCTGGTTGCGCGCGCGGCCATTTGGGCGCACGCCGCGCACCACCACGAGCTCGTCAGGTGCGAGCGTTTGGCGGCGCACGCTTTCAAGGAGCGCGGCGGGTGTGCCTGCCAGGGCCGGAATAACCAGCGCAATCTGTGGGGTATCGGCGGAATTCATCTGCTATACTGTGTGATGTGGCACAGACACCGTCTGCCGCCTTGGGTTTGGATGCTGTTTGGGCTTATTCTATTCGTTTCTGTAGCCTTCCTCGGAGCGGTAGCTTATGGTTTCGGCGGGTGCTGGTTTGCGCTGGGCGCAAACCAGCACCCGCCAGAAAAATGTAAGTACCTTGCTGCCGCAGGCACAAACTTGAAAGAACGATGATACCACAACCTCAGTTCTGGCGGCGCATGCTGCCGCGCATGCTGCG
>JAFEAS010000096.1:11228-16447 GCA_018266315.1 Chloroflexi bacterium SZAS-1
TCGATCTGGATGTGGGCTGCGGGAATGGCGTGCTCGGCCACGCGCTCATCCGCGATATTACGCTGGGCTTCGATCTCACGCCCGCAGGGGTGCGCTGGGCGCAGGGCCATAAGCCAGCCTATCGCGCATTGCTGCACGCCTCGGCCACGCAGATGCCGGTGGCAAGCGGCTCGCAGCGGCTGGTGTTTTCGAACAGTGTGATTGAGCACATCCCCGATGATCTGGCGGCGTTCGATGAGCTGGCGCGCGTGCTGGCCCCTGGTGGTTTCCTGGTGCTCTCGACCGTCAGTGAGCAGTTCCCCGAGCTGATGCTGGGGCATGCACCCACGCCCGCCGAGCGCGCCGCGATCGACGCGAGCTATGCCCACTACCACTACTATAGCGCGGCGGGCTTGCGCACGATTCTTGCGGCGCGCGGGCTTGAGCTGCTTGAGGCGGCGTACTATATCGATGCGGCCCAGGCGCGCTGGTGCTACCAGCTGCGGCAGTGGGAACAGCGCCAGCGCCGGGCTGGACTGTGGCGGCGGGTCAACCAGCTACGCCGCGCGCCGCTCGGGTTGGCGCTGGTACCTGGGATGTTACGGCGCTATGCCCCGGCGCAGGGCGGCGTAGGGCTGGCGTTTATCGCGCGGCGGCCCGCCTGAGCTGCGCCCGCTGCGCGTACAGCGCGGCGAGTCGTTGGCCGATGTGCTCGGCAGCGTAATCGCGCTCTACGATTGTGCGCCCGGCCTGGCCAATGTGCGCGCGCAGCGCCGGGTCGTTCAGCAGCCGCACAATTGCGGTTGCGAAAGCGGTGGGCTGCTCGGCGAACAGCGCGCTTGTGCCATCGCGCAGGTCTATGCCCTCAGCCGCCAGCGCAGTGCTCACCACTGGCAGGCCGCACGCCAGCGCCTCAAGCAGCTTGATGCGCACACCACTGCCCCAGAAGATTGGCGCGGCTACCAGCGCCGTGCGCGCATACAGCGGGCGCAGGTCGTCGACTGCGCCGGGTACGGTAATGCCCGGCCCGGCGAGCGCGCGAATCGATGGCGGTGGATCGCGCCCGGCCAGCGTTAGCTGCGCGCCCGGATGCATGCGCTGCACCAAAGGCCACACCTCACGCGCCAACCACAGCGCGCCCTCGGCATTCGGTGGGTGCAGGTAGTTGCCTACGAATAGCACCTCATCGGCGGCGCGTGGGTCGCGGCACACCGGCCACTCCGCCAGGTCGATCCCCGATGGCACATATTCCACGGCCAGGCGCGGCAGCCAGCGCCGCAGCGCCGCAGCATCCACATCGCTTAGCGTCACCACAAGGTCGCATTGTGGCAGCGTGCGCAGCTCATAAGCCCACAGGCTCAGTGCACCCAGCCAGCGCCGCGCGCGCAGCCGTGGGTTTGCCTCGCGGCGGGCGCGACGCACCTGTGCTAGGAAAGCGACATTGTGTGCGGTACATACCACCAGCGCGCCTGTGGTCTGCGCCAGCCGGGCATATTGCGCCATGCTGGTGAATTCGAGCTGTACGACATCGGGTGGCGCGGCGGCCCAGGCGGCACGGGCGTAGGCTACCATGCCAGCAGAATATTCGAGCCGCACGGCTGGCGGCGCGAGGCCAGGGCCGCGCCGGGGTGTGGGCTGAAACGCCTGGACTGATGCGCACTGCGCGGCCAGCGGCCCCCACACCACACGCACCGGGTCGGGCGCGAGCGCGGCAAAGTGGATGGTATAGCTGCGCGCGAGCTGCTGAGTGGTGCGCATGATATGCGCAGTGCCGCCCGAAAGCGGCGGGTAGGGCACAACCGGAGCAAGAATGTGCAGGCTTGGTGTCATGGTTTGCACCTGAGTGCGGGCGACAGTGCGCCTAAGGCGTTGGCGGCACGATTATTATACAGGCAGCGGGTCGCGCAGCCGCACCGAAAGCCAGCCGCGCACACTGTTGATGAGCCACAGGCGGGTGGCGCTGGCAAGCTCGGCGCGCGTGATGATGCGCTCGTGGATGGTGCCCTGAGCGAGCAGCTCGGCGCGTAGGGTGCCGGGCAGCAGCCCACAATCCAGCGGCGGGGTGAACAATTGCCCGGCGATTTCGGCTACGAGGTTGCCGATTGTAAACTCAGTCACCTGTTCATCCTGATTCCAGAGCAGCACGTCAAACGCATCGGGCGCTTCGGCGCGGCGCGCGGCGTAAATGGCGCGGTGGGTGGTTTTGTGGAAGAGAAAGCGGTCGTTTGCCGATACCGGCGTGCGTGCCCAGGCTACCTCGCACGGCGCGGTGGGCACGGGGCCGAGGGGCTGGTACTCGGTACGGGCGCGGCCATCCTGGCGTACCAGCAGACGCACCCGCCAGTGGCCTGGCCCGGCCTGCTGGGCAGCTGTATCGAGTGCGGCTGCGGCGGTGGGCGGGTGCAGTGGTATGCCGAAATAGCGCGCCGAAGCGGCCAGGCGGGCGAGGTGGCGCGCGCGCAGCGTGTACTCACCCTGCTCAAGGCGCATGGTTTCGAGCAGCTCGAAGCTGGGCCAGCGCTCGCGCAGCAGGGCCGCCTTGAGCAGCGCCTCGGCATATTCGTCGGCAGCGTTTGAGTCCCAGGTGATGCCGCCGCCTACGCCATATTCAGCTGTCTCGGTGGCGGTATCGAGCGCAACTGTGCGGATGGCGACGTTAAAGGTGACCGCCCCGCCCGGCGCAACTATGCCGATTGCGCCACAGTAGACGCCGCGCGGCGTATCTTCGAGTTTGGTCAGCAGCTTCATGGTTTCGATCTTGGGCGCGCCGGTGATTGAGCCGCAGGGAAATAGCGCGGTGAAGATGTCGGCGAGCTGCGTGCCGGGGCGGGTGTGGGCGTGTACCGTGGAGGTGAGCTGGTGAACAGTGCGGTAGCGCTCGACGGTGAAGAGCGCGGGCACGCGCACGCTGCCAATCTGCGCGATGCGGCCAAGGTCGTTGCGCAAAAGGTCGACGATCATCAGGTTCTCGGCGCGGTTCTTCTCTGAGGCAGCCAGCCAAGCGGCCTGGGCATCGTCTTCGGCGGGCCAGCGACCGCGCGGTGCCGTGCCTTTCATTGGGCGGGTGACAATCTGCGCGCCATCCCAGCGAAAGAACAGCTCGGGCGAGGCCGAGAGGATGCGGTAGCGGCCCAGGTTGAGGTAGGCGCAGTAGCTGGCGGCCTGGGCAGCGCGCAGCTGTTCGTAAAACGCCAGGTCGTCGCCGCTGAACTGAGCGCGCAGGCGCATGGTGTAATTCGCCTGGTAGGTGTCGCCGCGCGCAATTGCGGCCCGCACTGCATCGATTGCGGTGGCATAATCCGGGCGTGCCACGGTCGGCTGCCATTCCGAGAGTGTGAACGTGCCGGGCGCGCTTTCGGGCGCTGCTGTAGGAGCGTCGAAGATGCCAAACCATAGCAGTGGCAGCGCGCCGACTGGCGGGCGCACGCGCAAGGCCGGGTCGCAGGCGGGTGCAGCTTCGTAGGCCACAAAGCCAGCGGCGTAGCTCCCAGCCCGGGCCGCCTGGTATACGGCGCGAAGGGCGGGCTGTACCTCGTCTAGGACATAGGCCGCAACTATACGAGTGGGCTCGGTGAAACAAAGGCGCTGTGGTTGGCCTTCAGTACCGGCAAAATCGAATAGGAGGAACGGAGAAGGAGGCATACATCACTCTAAACTAACACCTGGGCAGGCGTAGATAGTAGCACAGCGTTACGCCTGGCACAATGTAGATGTTCTTTGTGAAAAAAAGTACTTGACTCATAGAAACTTTGTGATATATTTAACAATACTGGAGCTGTCGCTATCCAGACAATTGCATCGTAGTGATGCAGAGGAGACCCCCATGGAAACGCTGTTGACGTTTGCGGCCTGTATTCTCATGGCGTACACAATCGCGCGGGTGGAGGGGCCAGGGCACTTTCATCGCGCCGATCTGGTACTGGGCGTATTTGCCGGTGCCGCCAGTAGCGGCCTGGCGCGGGCGCTCAGCGCCGAAGGGGCAGCCTGGGACGTGGGCTTGGCGATCTTCTTTGGCTGTGCATTAACGCTGGGCCTGGCATCGCTGCGCCGCCGCTCGCTGTGGCACTAACGGGCGAGGTGAAGCGTTGCACTTACTCGATAGATATGTGGGAGAAAGGCTTATGAATTCAGCTGTAGTTCAGCCCGTGGCATTACCTACTGGCACACTGATTGAAGAGGCATTTGTACAGCCCGATTACGCCGATGCCTATCGGGCGCGCTTACCCGCAGGTGCCCCTACTCATATTGGCGTGCTAGTAAGTGCAGCGTTTGGGAGTGTGCCCGGCTGGGTTCAGCGCCTGATGACGCTTCGTAACTGGCTAGTCCAGCCGTTGGGACTGAAAATTAGCCTGCCAAGCCCAATGGTCTTCGATTTGCGCCCAGGTGGTCAGCTCGGTATATTCAAGGTTTATGCGCGCTCAGACGACGAAGTGCTGCTTGGGGAAGATGATCATCACCTTGATTTTCGCGTGTCGCTGTTACGTGTGCCCGAGCAAGGCAGCGACTGGATCGTTGTTTCGACGGTGGTGCGCTTCAATAACTGGCTGGGGCGGCTCTATTTTCTGCCGGTACAGTTTTTCCATCGGCTTATTGTGGTAGCGATGCTGCGCCGCGGGCTGCTGCTGTTTTCAGAGTGTAGTTAGGTTGCTCTCGTGACACACACTGCTGAAGGGCGTCTGCGCGTGCATAACGCAACGTTAGGCCGCATCGATCCAGGCTAGCCATTCGCGCTCAAGTTCGGCCAGCGGTTTGCCGTATACGCCCTGGTAGTTGGCGGCACCGACGGCACTCCCGCCGCTGCTGTACACCTGGTCGAATTGGGCACGCCCGTAGGTGCCGATGAGGAACTCAACAAAGCTAGCCCATTCATAGTATAGCGCGTTCATTGCGCCGATGCCCAGGCCATTGTAATCGGTGGCGAGTGGGTAGTAGGTGCCAGCGCGGCGTTGCTGGCGCACAAAGGTGCGAAAGCTCGGCTGACCGCCCAGCCAGTATTTCCCCGCCGCCCAGGTTGCGGTTCCTTCCGAAAGCAATAGGTCGGAGCTAAGATGGGCCGGGCCATAGCGATCTTGTTCGAGCTGGTGTACGAATTCATGCGCCATAATTGCCACCGCCCGTGACCGCTCAATGCCTGGGCAGGTAAACACCTGAACCTGGCGGATGTCGGTGTAGGCAATGCCATGCAGCCCGCAGCTGTCGTCGTTCACCACCATGGCGGTAAAGCGGCTGGCCGCAGCGCT
>JAFEAS010000096.1:16631-17795 GCA_018266315.1 Chloroflexi bacterium SZAS-1
TCGGGCGCGGTAAGCACCGGCTGTGGCTGCCAGCGCGACACCAGGCGCTGGGCGGTGGCACCAGGGCGCAGTAGAAACGCTAAAATTGCAATCGCTGCCAGGGCAATCGCCAGGGTGCGCAGCAGCGGCGCGTGTTCGCGAGTATTGAGCATGGGTTGTGGGCGGCAGTATGGTTAATAAAACAAACGTTCTTGGTTATTGAACCGGCTGAAGTATACCATGCTACAGCCGTTCGTGGAGTGCCCGGTCGAGCATTGCCACAAAGAAATCAGCGTTGGCGCGGGTGAACACCAGCGGCGGCTTGATCTTCAGCACATTGTAGTAATCGCCGGTGGGGTAGACGATGACGCCCAGCTCGCGCATGCGCTCGGCAATACGCATCGCTAGCGCGGTCGCTGGGGCCTTGCTTTCGCGGTCAGTCACTAGCTCGGCCCCCAGATACATGCCCTGGCCGTACACCGCGCCAAGCTGTTCGTGCTGCGCGCTCAGGTTAGTCAGTGCGGCGCGAAAGTAGTTCCCCACATCGAGTGCCTGCGCCTGTAAACCTTCATCCTCAAGTACATCGAGCACCGCCATGCCCGCCGCGCATGCCACCGGGTTACCGCCATAGGTGTTGAAGTAGGTTGTCGTCTGCTGGAATGCTTCGGCAATTGCGGGCGTCGTGACGACGGCTGCGAGTGGGTAGCCGTTGCCGATCGGCTTGCCCAGCGTCACAATGTCGGGCACGACGCGCTGGGTTTGGAAGGCCCAGAAATGTGTGCCCATGCGCCCGAAACCGACTTGCACCTCGTCGGCGATGCACAGGCCGCCTGCCGCGCGCACGGCGGCGTATACAGCGGGCAAATAGCCCGTAGGCAGCGCCACCCCGCCTGATGAGCCGAGCAGGCTTTCGGTGAAGAAGGCGGCCACGCCGCGCCCCTGCGCGCGAATGTCGTTCAGCGCGCGCGCAACATCGGCGGCATATTTCGCGCCGTGCTCCGGGTCGCTAGCGGGGTAAGGGCCGCTAAATGGGTTGGGCCGCAGCACCGGGTGTACCCATGGCCGCGTGTTTTTTGCCTCAGGGTTATCGAGCAGCGAGGTGCTGATTTCATCAACCGCCGTGGTATTGCCATGGTATTCGCCATCAATCACCACCACGTCGTGCTGGCGCGTGTAGGCACGGGC
>JAFEAS010000096.1:17803-21191 GCA_018266315.1 Chloroflexi bacterium SZAS-1
GGCTCAGGCAGCAGCGCGGTCAGGCGCTCGGCATATTCAACTATGCTGCCGTACAGGAAGCGCGAGTTGGTGTTCAGCAGCGCCAGCTGGCGGCTTACCGCCGCTGTGATGTGCGGGTGGCTGTGGCCGACATGCGCCACATTATTAATCGCATCGAGGTAGGCGCGCCCGGCATCATCGTAGAGGTATTGCCGCCAGCCGCGTACCAGTGGCATTGGGCGCTGGTAATAATATTCCTGCGATTGCTGCACGACTCGGCCCCGGCGCGCCAGTAGCGCATCGGCGGTGGTTGGCGCAGGCGCTGCTACCACGCCCCCACCCAGCAGCGCCGATGGGTCGGGGCAGAGCGCCAGCCAAGCAGCGCGGGCGCTCGCATGGCCCAGGCTGGGCAGCACGCCATGCACTAATTCGGTACCAAGCTGCACATGCAGGTGTGGTGGCAGCGGCGCGCTATCGGCGGCAGGAGCAACAACCCCGAGCGCTTGCCCGGCGCTCATGTCGGTTAGCCCGGCGGCGGGGATGATGCCCGCGTAGCGCGTGAAGAATACCAGGCCCGGCGCTGGTGCGTGCCGCAGCAGCAGCTCGTGTTCGGCGGCGCGCACGACTGTGCCATCAAGCGGTGCGTATACTGGCGTCCCGGCAGGCACAAATACATCAGCGCCCAGGTGCAGCGTGGCTGGCTCTGCGGCGCTGCCCGGTGCGCTGTGGTGCAGGCGCGTTTCGGCGTAGCGGCCCAGCCCGGCACGGCCTGCCAGCTGATGCGTAAGCGCGGCGCGCATTGCTGCGGGTTCTTCCCATACGCCGTCGCGCAGGGCGGGCGAGGAAGTGCTGAGATCAAGCACTGGCGCATCGGCTAGCAGACTGCGGTCAACAACTGGGTGCAGTTGCGCCTGGTGGGTGCCCAGCCATGCCTGCAAGCGCGCCGCGCCAGGATGTGGGTCGCGCCCGCAGACTGCCCGCCACGCGGCTAGGGCCAGCTCGGGTGGCGTTGTGCGCAGCTGGGCCAGCACCGGCCAATCCTGGGTGCTCAGCTCGCGCACATAGGCGTTGTCTGGCTCGAAGGCGAGCTGCTGGGCAGCGCTCACGGCCACAACGCAGCGCCGCAGGGCCACCAGCGGGAACAGCACCGCCAGCTCGTCATCGCTCAGTGTCCGCACCCGGTCGAAGGCCGCAATTAGCGGCGCAGCCTCCAGCAGCGGGTCGCGCGCGCCGGTGAGCGCCGTTTCCGACACCGCCACCACCAGCTCGCCCACGGCGTAGCTTTCCATTATGTCGCCAAAATCAATCAGGCCGCTGATCAGCAGTGGATCGCTATTCTGGTCAACCAGCAGGTTATAGCTCGTGATGTCGCCATGGATCATGCCCATGGGTAGGTGCGACAGCAGCGGTACGACCAGTGCATCGTAAAGCGCCAGGAAATAGCCAAGCAGCTCGCGGTGCGCAGGTGAATCGACATAACCCATATAGGCGCGAATGACCTCGGGTGCGTGACGCAAATCCCATTGGCTGGCGCTTGCGTTGCCTGGCGGGGCAAAGTCGCTCAGGTACAATGCGAGCCGCCCGGCGAATTCGCCCAATGCACTGAGCAACGCCGGGCCGGGCATGCCGGTCACGCGCGCCAGCATCTGGCCGGGCAAGAAGGTGAGCAGTCGCACGGCATAGCTTGTACCCGCCTGTACCACGCTTGGCATCAGTGTGCCATCGCGCGCGGGCAACACCTGCGGCGTGGGGAAGGCCGCATCGCGCGCGGCCAGGTGCGCAAGCACCTGATTTTGCTGCGCTAGCTCGCCGGGCGGCGTGGCGCTGTTGGCGATCTTCAGCACGAACAGCTGCCCGTCGTCGGTTGTAACCTGGAAGTTTTGATCTTGAAAGCTGCCCAATGGCTTGAGCGCCGCCGCAATAATACCGTAGTGGTCGCGTAATAGCGCCTGTACTTCGCGCTCGGTAAACTGCGGGCATACCATCTGCTGCTCGTCGAACAGGCTCATCATACGCTCCTTCAACATTTCAGGGCACGCGCATGATACAATAGGTTTACGCATTGGAGATGGAAGGAACTGGTATGACCGAGGCCCACTCACTTGAGCTGCGCACCCGCGCGGTTGGCCCCTGGCCGATGAATACCTACGCCCTGGTGTGCCCTACGACGCGCCAGAGTGTGCTTATCGACCCGGGCGCCGACCCCGATGTGTTGAGTGCGCTGCTGGCGAATAGTACCCCGGTAGCGATTCTGCTCACGCATACCCACCCCGACCATGTTGGCGCGCTGGACACGATGCGCGCCCGGCTGAAGGTGCCAGTTTTCGCACACGCTGGCCCACACTTCAATGGCCTGCCGCTGGCTCCCGATCGCACGCTGGCCGATGGTGATACGGTGGCGGTTGGGCAGTACACGCTGCGCGCAATCGCCACGCCCGGCCACCTGCCCGATATGCTCTGCTTTGCGCTTGAGAGCGACTATCGGATTATTGTGGGCGATACGATTTTTGCCGGTGGGCCGGGCCGCACCTGGTCTGCTGCTGATTTTCAGACGACACTGCGGGTGCTGCGTGAGGTGATTCTGCGCTGGCCCGACGATACGGCCTGCTACCCCGGCCACGGCCCTGAGTTTCGCCTGGGCGATAAACGCACCGCAATCGAGGCATTCCTCGCCCGTGACCATGGCGATTTCTATGGCGATGCAAGCTGGGAGTAAATGTAGATCGAATATTTGTATACTCAAGCAAAGTTTTCATTCAGTGAGTATTTGTGTAAAGAGAGCCAAAGTACCCTCGTCACCCAAACCCATACACGGTAAACAAAAGCGCATATAGCTGACAGTGAAGGTAACGAAGATACTACTTTATACACGTACTGAAAGGAGACGACTGTGTTGAGTTTATGTTTCTGCTCTGTTTGTGGCACCGTTTCTACCAAGGCTAATGCAAAGTATTGCGCGAAATGTGGTGAGGCTTTAATAAATGTTTCTTCCAGCAAAACACTTTCCATAGCTACCGGTGAAAAAGAGCTAGAGATACTTCAAGCCATGCTGCAAGAGCTTAAAACTATTACTGCTGAGATGCAATCTCTTAAGTGTGAAGTACAAGGAAGGAATAGTGGTACTGTACTAGAGCAAGCAGTTGCACCGTCAATAGATACCAGCGATATACAACTTAACATATCGATTGAAGAACATAAATCGTTGATTCTTAATTGGCTGAAAAATCAGCATATTGATATTAAAGAATACCGTCAATCGGAGGAGGTTGACGGCGTGTTCGATCGGTTGTCTCTGTTCCTTGGCGAGAAGTATGAAAGCTTGTCGCACCTTCACGATCTTATTAGAAAAAACCTACAAACAGAAAGCAGCTTTATCCTTAATTTGGCGATTAGTCAACATCTCTTCTGT
>JAFEAS010000097.1 GCA_018266315.1 Chloroflexi bacterium SZAS-1
TTGATTGAGCTGAAGACCTGGCTGACTTTGCCACCGAGTACGGTCAGAATACCAATGACAACAATTGCGATCAGAACCAGAATGAGCGCGTACTCGACGAGGCCCTGGCCCTCTTCCTTAGCAAAAAAACTGCGAAGCATTGCTGTTGTTTCCCTTTCGTGGTAAAGTGTAACCGAATAACGACGAACAACTTACAGGTATATAATGCCATGGCGTGTGTGTTTTCTCAATGACACTTAAGTACTACTTTTTGTGCTACTATGAGGAATACCGGCCTAGTAGGGTGTAGTACTTTTGTCAGCCCATCGGCGCGTGGTACCTTCCCCTAAAAACCCAGTTTCGCGCCATACAGCCCGCTTTTTGATGAGGTTATGCAACGCTCGTTTCGCCTGCCCGATGAATCTTTCGTGCCTGGCGCGGGGATGCCGCCCGGCAGCTTGCTTCGGCGATTGCGCGAAGAACCGCAGGATGCGATTAGCCGCATCGCAGGCGAGATCGGCCCGCGCCGCGCTACGTCGCTTGGTGAAGCCCAGGCCGCTGCATACCTCGATGGCCGTATGCGCCGAGCGGGGTTGCGCGTGTCGGCTGATGCGTTCCGCGCGCCGGTTGGCATTGGCTGGGATGGACTGCTGATTGCGCTGTTGGGACTTATCGGGGTGGTGCTGTACTATTGGCTGCCAATTCCATCGTTAGCGCTTGCACTATGGAATATTGGCTTGGCAGCGGTGGGGTGGTGGCGGCCAGCAATGCCACTGTTGCAGCGCAAGCGCCCCTGCCAGAATGTCATCGCCACGCGCGCGCTCAACAGCTCACCACGCTGGCGGGTGGTGCTGCTCGCTGCGCTTGATTCCCCGCCTGCGACCGATCGCTGGGTGCGGGTGCTGGGTACCGGCTCGCAGCCGCGGCTAATACGGCTGGTGTGCTGTGGATTGATTGTACTTCTTGGTGTAGGTGCTTTTTTTGGTCCAATCGAGCTGCGCCGCTGGCTGTGGTATGTGCAATTTGTTGGTGTAGTGGCGCTATGGCTTGTGGCTGTCTGTGAAAGCCTGGTGGCGTATGCGCCGCCAACGGCGGGTGCTGCTAATCACGCCGGGTCGCTGGCCGGGCTGCTGCAAAGCGCCGATACGCTCGGTGGGCTTGAGCATACCGAGCTTTGGGCAGTGGCATTAGGCGCAACCGATAGCGGGGCAGGCCTGGTCGATTTTTTGCGGCGCTACCCATTTGATCGGAATACGACACTGTTTGTGGGGCTAGAGTCGTTGGGCGGGGGCCAGCCAAGCTATGCGACCCGCGAGGGGCGGCTGCCGCAGCGCATAGCTGACTCGTTACTGCTGCGGTTGGTGGCTGAGGCCGATGCCGCCGATCCACTGATCAATGCTGAGCCGCGTGCGTATACCAGCGAGCCAACACTTATTCGCCCACTTCGGCGCGCTGGTTACCGCACACTGGCACTGCTTGGCCTGGAGGCTGAAGGTCGGCCTGGATTGCGCGGCAGCCCGGCCGATACCCCTGAACATATTGATGTCCAGGCGCTCGACCGGGCCATTCGGCTGGTGAATGCGCTGGTGAAGCGTATTGATGAGACGGAGCACGAGTAACCACTGCGCAGGATATTCTGACCTAGTAGTTAAGAATGTCTACTGCTATTCGTGATGTCCCAGATCAACGGTTGGCACACCCTCCATTGTCTCGGCAATCAGGTTATCGACTACCGCCTTCAGGTCGTTAGTTTCCTTAAACACCTTCAGCTGGCGGTCGGCGCTGCTGCCTTGCTCACACATGGTGAGTAAGTACTCAACCTCTTTTCGGCTGCCCAGCTCGTCAACCACATCGTCAACCAATTCCACAATTTCGTGCACCAGCGCCTTCGCTTCCACCTCGGTGCGCTTCCCAAAGTCGATCAGCTTGCCATCGAGGCCATAGCGTTGCGCGCGCCATTTGTTCTCGTTGATCAGGGCGCGCCGATATACTCGGAAGGTGGTGTTTTGCTCGAACATGCGGTAAAACTTGACGATGAGCGCCTGCATTGTTGCCGCCAATGCCAGGCATTCCTCCACTTTTGTGGCAATATCGCACACGCGGAATTCGAGGGTGCCGAACACCGGGTGCGGGCGGAGATCCCACCAGATCTTCTTGCCATTGTCGATTGATTTGGTATTAATCAGCAGGTTGATGTAGCTCTGGAATTCGCTGGCTGAGTGGAAGGATGGTGGAATACCTGTGCGCGGGAAGTTCGAGAAGATCGATGCGCGATAGGATTTGAACCCGGTATTGCGTCCCATCCAGAAGGGTGATGATGAAGAAAGCGCCAGTAGGTGTGGCAGAATGTAGCGTGCCACGTTCATCAGTTCAATCGCTACATCATCGTTTGGCATGCCAACGTGGACATGCATGCCGAAAATCAGCAGCTGCAGGGCGAGCTGTTGCATTTCTTCTACAACGCCCTTATAGCGCTCGAACGGGGTTATTTCCTGATTCATCCACGAGGAGATAGGGTGGGTACCGGCAGCGACGATCTTCAGATTATGTACTGAGGCGAGGCTGGCAATGGTGCCACGTAGCTTGAGCACTTCGGCGCGGGCTTCGCTGATGTTGCGGCAGGGTTGCGTGCCCACCTCAACAATACTCTGGTGCATCTCGGGTTTGATCTGCTCACGCAGAATAGTTTGCCCGCGATCAAGAATCTGGGTAATGTACGAGCGCAGTTCGCGCGTTTCCGGATCGACCACCTGATATTCTTCTTCGATACCGATAGTGAACGGAAAATCAGGCGACATTGGATCGAGCGTGCTCATCTTCATCTCTCCATCTCTAGGGTGAGCGGGTTACTCCGCCTGGCCTTGGGCAGGGCTAGCGTAGCGTTGTGGAGAAGCGCCACGCTGTGCCGCTGCATATTGCTAGCCATTGGTTACGTTGGTTCAATCAGGAATACCGGCACGGTTGAGCCACCACCAGCGGTAACGTTGAGCAACGTAACGGTGGAAAGGCGGCAAAGGCTACCCTGCACCTGGGTACCAAACAGGAATGGATCGGTATCGACGAGCCGCCGACCGATATGGAGCGCCCCATCGACCATTGCCGGGTAATCTTCGTAGGCAATCTCGACGCGCTCTTGGAGCACGAAGGGACTCTGGAGCGCTTCGGTGAGCGCCTGCCCCCACTCGCTCGCGCTGGTTTCCCAGCCGATGACAATGCCTTTGCCACCATATTCGTCGTTGGGCTTGAGTAATAGCCGCTCCTGGTTGGCGCGCGCAAACGCAAGTAGATCGATGGTGCTGCCCTGGTAGGAGGTTGTGCCAGCGCGCACGAGCCGTGTCCAGGGGATGTGGCGCGCAATTGCGGCGCGCTCGTCGGCGCTGAACTCGCCTGCTAGGGCATCGTCGGTGAGCAGTGCGAAAATGCTTTTCTTGTGCAAGAGCTTAGCGCGGAAGGAATTAACCATGCAAATCGCGCCAGCGGCGTATGCTTGCACCAGTGGATGTTCAAATATCTGGTCGCCATAGTGTATGATGAACTCGCTGGTCAACACGCGCTTGTACACTAGGTCAATCGGCGTGATACCAGTATCGGTGTGTGCGGTGAGCCTGCCATCGGCGAAGCGCAGATCGTCGGGCGTGCAGATGATTGCTTCGAGGTTATGCTCGCGAAAGAACTGCTGGAAAAGTAAGAACTCGGAATGAGTTGGTAATCCCTTCCAATCGAGGATCGCGATGGTGGGTGGGTGCTGGCCGCCGAAATCGCGCCAGGCTTTCAAGAGCGTATTCAGCAGGTGCTGGCGGCCAGGTAGCGCGCTGAGCTTATAGTGTTCGGCGAAACGCTGCATTGCTGGCAGCTGCACAAACACCTCTGAGAGCACATCTTCATAGGCAATCGCCGCCGGGCTTTCGGCA
This sequence comes from Chloroflexi bacterium SZAS-1, assembly GCA_018266315.1. Taxonomy (GTDB): domain Bacteria; phylum Chloroflexota; class Chloroflexia; order Chloroflexales; family Roseiflexaceae; genus Kouleothrix. The sequence continues at coordinate 3,891 of JAFEAS010000097.1, forward strand.
TTATATTCAACGAACTGAAGCGATTGCCCATCTATTGTGAGAAAGGTGTCCATTCGTGAGTGCGCGCTTGGCTCGGGGTAGCCAGGGTGCATCGCAATCAGACGCTCTTCCACCGGGGTTAGCGCAAGGTCGGCTCGTAGCGCTGGCACGTCGTCCATCCGTGCGGCCAGGCGGTTGGCGGCGCGTGTGATCAGCCCAACGGCGTTTTGGAGCAAGGCATACTGTTCGTGCGTGATGAAGCGCGGGCGCAACACCGACGCCAATGGGCGTGTGCCAAAGAACAGGTTGTGTTCGCGCTGCTCGGTCGTGAGTTGCTCGTAGGTCGCGCGCGCGGTGTCGGCGTCGAGCAGCGCATGATAATGGGCAATGGCCTCTTCGAGCATCAAAACCTCCATCGCAGTGTGTGGCGCAGGTGGCCCCTGGTGCCACGTACCAGCGGTAATCCGGCTTACGGCTGCGGGTTGATCAGCTTGCTCCAATGAATTTCGTTCTGCTGCCCTCGCCCGGCCTTAGCTTTTTCGATACACAGGTCGGCCATTGCCTTAACAACCCAGGAGAAGAACTTTTCCTTCAGCGACCAGTAATCCATATCGGGTGCGGGGTTGGTGAAATCGATGGCATAGGGCACGCCATCTTTGAGCGCGAATTCGCAGGTGTTCATATCGTAGCCTAGCGCACGGCATAGCTTAAACGCATATTCGACTACCTTATCGTGCTCGTCTGTGGTCAGGTAATCGGGTTCATCGAAATAGCGGTGCGGGTATGGTGCATTGATATCGAACTTGATGACCTGGATATGGTTCTGGCCGATCACCAAGCAGCGCACGAATTTATCCCACTGGATGAATTCTTGCAGCATCATGCACTCGATACCGGTCTGGTTATACGCTTCCCAGAGCTGCTCCATGCTATGCACTTTGTAGACATTCTTGAAGCCACCGCCCCAGGCTGGCTTGAGGATCACCGGGAACCCACCGACATAGTCAACATGGTCTTCCCAGGGGATGCGATCGACCAGGTTGCGCAGCGATTCGTGGTGCACAATGCCTTCAATATACGAGTGAGTGGGTAGCGCAACGCTGCGTGGATGAGGCACTCCCAGGTAGGTAGCGATGGTGGCCCCAGTAAATTTGTCGTCGGCGCTCCACCAGAAGGGATTATTGATGATATAGGTGCCGCTCATCATAGCGGTTTTGAGGAAGGCGCGATAATAGGGGATTTCGTGCGAAATACGATCAACGATGACATCATATTCGCAGGATTCGGCCATGTGCGTGCCGCCAATCTTTACGAAATCGGCAACAACCCCATCATTGCGGCGGTTGACTTCTTCGATGAACGCGTTAGGCCAGGTATTCTCGCGGCCAACCATAATACCGATTTTCTTCGTCAATGTATCCTCCTTATAAGGCAAACGCCGGTTCCTTAGGGTCGTGCTCTGCTTTCTATGGGTTTAGACATACGCGCGGAAAAACGTTAGCACGCGCTCCCACGAATCCTGGGCCGCGTCGGCGTTGTAGTTGCGCCCACCATTGAAGAACGAGTGTTTGGCACCTGGGTAGATCTTGATGTCGCGCGGAACGCCATAGGTGTCCAGTGCTGCGTCGAGTGTCTCGCCTGCTTTCGTGGTGAAATCGGGCTGTGGGTATGAACCAACCACCGGGCAGGCGCGCGCTACTGCTTCGAGTGGGCGCGGATTCATCGCATAGTAGGGGGCAATCGCTTTCAAACGGCTATCGGCGCATGCCAGGGCAATTGCCAGGCTGCCGCCCATACAGTAGCCCACTGCGCCGACACGGGCAGGGTTGGCTTTGGGATGCTGCGCGAGGTATGTCAGCGCATCTTGTAAATCGCGCACGCCGCCATGTTCGAGCGAATTGCGCAGCATGCCGGCAAAGAGGCGCGCCATACATAGCGCCTGGTTGCGCCCGCTAAACAGGTCGACGGCCAGCGCGAGGTAGCCTTCGGCGGCAAAGCGCTGCGTAATTGAGCGTATATCGTCGTTGAGGCCAAATGCCTCGTGTACTACCACCAGCGCCGGGAATGGCCCATCACCGTCGGGTTGGGCCAGGTAGCCGTTGAGCAGCGGCAGAGTGAATGCAGGAAAGCTTACGGGCTGCGCGCGTACTGCCATATCCTCGATCCTTTGCATCAGCGTGATGAGATCTCAACAGCCGTGACATGTTCTGCATTCAGGTTTTTGGCTTAATCAGCGCCGTTAATGTACATCTGGATCATGCGGTGCCAGTAGGGCCAATCGTGTGCCCAGCCATCCCACCAGCGCATTGCATGCCAAATACCCTTGCTCCACAGCGCATCGGATAACTCATGATTCGTGCCGGCTGCGCTATCATCGCGCCCAATCGCCATAATGATCTCGGTGCGGCGTAGTTCGTTCGCAAGCTGGCCTTCTTGCAGGTGGCGCACAATATCGATCGGATTATGGTGATGTACTTCTTCGTCGTGATAGCCGCTCAGGAAGCGGTGTATATCGTAATAGCCCGAAAACCCGAGCACACGATTGAAGCGCGTGGGGTAGCGTAGGCCGAACATCATGGCGTGGATCGCGCCGAATGAGCAGCCGTGTGCCATGGTGAAGGGGTTACTATTCTGTGAACGCACAAATGCCAATACTTCATTCAGAATATACTGCTCGTACTGGTCGTGGCGATAGAGGCGGCCACGTGGGTGCGCCCACTCACAATAGAAGCTCTCGGCATCGACACTATCAACGCAAATCAGCTGAACCCAGCCTTGCTCAAGATGATGCGACAGCGCGCCAACCATGCCGCGATCTTCGTACTCATAAAAGCGGCCCTGCGAAGTAGGGAACACAATAACTGGTGCGCCAGCATGCCCGAATACCAATAATTCCATGGGACGGTTGAGCGCGGGGCTATCCCAGCGATGATACGCGCGGTGCATGGTTTCCAACCTTCTGCTGAGCGGGTCCATTGGGGTTGCGCTATGATACCGCGACGTTTTGCGACTGTCAATCATTTTAAGGTTGGCTGCAACATTTACTGCTCGCGAGCGTATAACTGTTGGAACGGTAAACTGGAAACCGGCGGTTGGCTGCCTATGTGGCATGGCTTGCTACCGGATATTGAGGACGTTACGCATGGCTGAACGTATTTGTGCGCGCTGTGGGGAGGCGAACCCAGGTGATGCACAGTTTTGTATTGATTGTGGGGCAGCGTTAACACACGCAAGCACCGGCCCGACCACGCGACTGACAGGAACGGTGTGCCCGGTGTGCTATGCCCACAATCCCGAAGGTGTGCGCTTTTGCGCCGGGTGTGGCCGCAGTTTTACGGCGCAGCCGCAGGTGCAGGCACCAGCACCAACGCCACGCCCGCAGCCGCCCCGGCCCCAGCTGCAGCCGCGCCAGAGCTACCCACGTACCGCAACGCCGCCGCAGCTGCAACCGTACCGGCCAGCAGCCCCGCCGTATCGCCCAGGCAGCGCGCGGCAGAATCCTGGCCCGATCGTATTTCTCATTGGCCTGGCAATTCTGCTCATGAATGGGGCGATCTGGCCCGGTATTCTGGTGCTGATTGGCCTGAGCATTCTCTTTAGCCAGCTCGCACAAGGGAATTTTGATAAGGCGGTAAAGGGAGTTGTTGGGTTTGGCTTGCTGGCAGTGCTGTTTGGCACAGGCCATTTCTGGCCGGGTGGGTTTATTATGCTCATGATATTTAGTATGGTTTTCGGTGGGCGGGGCGGCTCCCGTCGTCGCTTCTGGTAACATGAAAACCAATTATCGCGCTGTGGGCCGGGTGGTTGCTCAACCACCTGGCCTTTTTTGTGATTGGCATACTTTTTGCTACCTTTTTCCTGGTTGTGTAGAAGCAGTGGTCGATGTGCGTAAACGTACATAGCTGCCGAGGAGCAAGAATATCATGAAACAGACAATTCTAGGGATTTTTGATGACCCAATTGATGCGCGCCAGGCAATCGATGCGCTACGCAGTAGTGAGCTGGACATTGATGATGTGTCGATTATCTCGCGTGCTACTGAAACAGGCGCGCCAATTAGTAGTGTCGATGATGTTTCGGCGGGTGAAGGTGCCGCCGTGGGGGCCGTGTGGGGCGGCCTGGTTGGTTTAGCCGCACTGCTTATTCCAGGGGTTGGTCCCTTTATAGCTTTTGGCGCGCTCGGTGCCGCGCTTACTGGTGCCGTAACAGGTGCGCTGGTTGGCGGTGTATCGGCGGCGCTCATTGATTTCAGCGGTATCTCCGAGCAAGAGGCGCGGCACTATGAGCAGCAGGTACATGCAGGCAAAACATTGGTAGCGGTGAAATTGGATGCAGCCCAAGCGCTTGATGTGCGCCGCATTCTGGTGGAATCTGGTGCTTCCTCACTCCGCGAAAATCAGACGGATATGCTGAGCGGTAACAAGCCTGTGCATGTGGAGTCCCACGATGCTAGCGGTCAGACGGTGAACCAGGCGGTTGAATATGGTGTACCGAATCCTGTCACAGTCGATCGCGAACCTTTTCCTATGCCCGCAGTTGATCCAACACCCAATAGCCCTCAACCCGTGATTGAGGATACGCCAACCGCTAGCGCACCGGTCGGTATTGGCCGGGCAAGCCAGATTCCGCCGCGTACCGATGCACCAAATACCGGCGTAGAGCAAATGAAGACGCCCGAGGCGCTGGGTTCGCCGCCGACTACGCCTAAAAGCCCCGACGCTACCACACCAAACACCCCCGCTAAGCCCGATTCTGATGCGCCTGATACGAATCCACCGCGCACCAACTAACAGGTAGAGTGGTTTTGGCGCGTGGCTGTTTGCTGTCGCGGTCTGGCTCTTCCAGGCCGTGATAGCATTTTATGCTTGCCGAAGCTTTAGCCGCCTCGGATGCGCCGCCGAACTCGCCCTAGGGCACGGCGCGCCTGGCGTAGCACATAGCGGTGTGGCGGCAGCGCGCGCTCGTCGAGGTGTACGAGGGCTGGGCGCACAGGTGGCAGTACGAAACGCGGCGGTAGCGCAAGTAGCTGCCGTGGCAGGGCCTGCTCACGGAGTTCGGCGGCGAAGGCGTGCCACTGGCTGGCGCTTTGTGTGGGGGTGTAACGCTCGGCAATGCGGGCGCGTGCTGCCTGCGAAAGGCGCTGCCACAACCCTGGTTCTTCGCGTAGGCGGCGAATAGCTGCAACAAATGCCTCACCCCGATCTTCGACGAGCAGGCCGGTTTGTTCATGTTCTACCAGCTCCAGCGCGCCGGTCGGTAAGTTCATACAGATGGGCACCACACCGCACGCCATGGCTTCCATCACGGCCATGGGCAGTCCTTCCGAATCGGAAAGCAGCACCAGCACATGGCTGCGCAGTAGCTCAGCCTCAATCTGTTCGCTCGTGACACTGCCCATCAGCTGCACCGGCAACCCAGCACCCTCGGTTACAAGAATGTCGTGTACCATGCGGCGCGAGGGGCCGTCGCCATAGAGCGCGCCGCTGGTGCCTGGTACGGCCCGCACTGCTCGGCACATCGCACGTGCAACATCGGTGGCGCGCTTGTGGGTTTCGGCCAGCCGCCCGACGTATAACATGCGTAGTTCGGCTTCGGGCGGGCGGGCAACCCTCGGCGGAAGTGGCATACTATTCGGAATGCAGCGAATAACCGTGCGGGTGGGGCGTCCGGCCAGCTTTGCCTGCACGCGGGCTTCGACAAAACGCGATACGCATACCAGGCCATCTATCTGTTGCTCAGGCGGCCCGGCCACAAACTCGTCGAGCAGCGCGTCGTAGAACGCATCGTCGCCGTGGATGGTGCCGATAGTGACAATGCCTGCCGGGCGCAACCAGCGCGCCGCGAAATACGCTGGCGCAACATAATCGGGTGCGAACACATCGGCACTAGCGCACCGACTTAGAAGTATGCGCAGCAGCGCCTCAGTTGAGCGCGGGCGCGGCATTTCGGCTACAGCGATGTGCTGGCGGCGTAGATCCTGGGCAGTAGCACCAATTGCGCGTCCGGTGGTTTGCAGTAGCACGGCGCTTGGGGTATCGCCATATGCAGGCAACGCTGGCAATAGCCGCCGTAATACGGTATTCGGGCCGCCAATATGGGTTGGGCTATCGTAGCCACAAAATGTCAGGTTCATGGTGTAGCAATGCTTGCTTTTGAGCAGCCTGATGGCGGTATTGGTAGAACATCGCCCAGTACATCCCAGGCGCTGGATAAGATGATTAGCTGGTTGTGGCGGTGCGCGCAAGGGCTTTGAACAGAAACTTTGCGCGCCGCCGCTGGTCGATCGGGGCGTGACGGGCAAAGGATGAGCGCTGGAAGCGCCACCAGGCCCACGGCCCTAGCTCGGTTGAAAATCGGCAAACCGTATACCAGCGTGCCCCTAGCACTGGCAACAGCGCAGTTTCGGTGTAGCGTTTGCTGGTGCGGTTGGCGGCGAGAATACGTTGCAGCCAGGCTTCGGCGGCGTTAACAAATGCGCGCGAGGGCTGGAATTGAACCGCGCTTATTGCTTCGTGCGCGGCTTGCTCGGCTGTGCCTGGGTTCAGCCCAAGCCCGTGTAGCTGCCCCAGGCGCACTCGTGCGGCGGCGGCGGTTTGTGCAGCGCGCTCGCGCGTGCCCACCTGCGCGGCGTGGATACGGTAGTGGACTAATACCTCAGGAATGTTGACGATCTGTCCATAGTTAGCGATCTGGATCCAAAGCGCGTAATCCTCAGCATGAATAAAGGTGGGATCGTACCAGAGCGCATGCCGAATGATGCAAGCGCGGCGTAGCATGGTTGCCGGGTGGGCCAGCACATTGCGAAAGAGCAGCTCGCAGCGGATGCCAGCATCGTCGCTAGGGTAGCGCTCGATGCGCGTAGCAGCGTCGCCGAAAGTTTGCACCCAGCTCCCACAGAGCGCTACGTTTGGCTGTGCATCGAGCAGCGCGACCTGGCGCGCTAGCCGTGTGGGCAAGCACAGGTCGTCGCCATCCATGCGGGCAATATAGCGCCCGCGCGCCAGCTCCAACCCCTGATTCAGCCGTGCAATCAGCCCGAGGTTGCGCTCGCCCGGTACCACGCGTAGCCGCGCGTCACGGGCAGCATAGCTTGCCAGCAGTGCGCCGCTATCATCGGTTGAGCCATCGTCGATCGCGAGTAGCTCGAAATCGGCAAATGTTTGCTTCAGCACACTGTCGAGCGCTGCGGCGAGGTATGCAGCAGCATTATAGACTGGCATGAGCACGGTTACCGCTGGCTGCGCGCTCATGGCTGCTTCGCGTTGGCGCTGAACCTGTTACCCATTTCTTCGCTCATATTCAGGTCTATGTCGATACACTACAAGATGCCAGCCGCCTTGAGAACATGCGTAATTCGGTGGTGCCACATATGTTCAGCCTCGGTACGGCGCGCGTAGGCAGCGGCAATGTTAGCGCGTGCTGTCTCGTGCTTAAGGTAGAAGCGTGCTTTTTCGGCACACTCTTCCAGGGTTTCAAAGGGCACATATTCCTTGCCTGGCTCGTAATAGGTGTCGAGGTATGGCGCGGTATGCGCGAGCATAAGCGTGCCGCTCAGACCCATTTCGAACACACGGCCTTTGATTTGGCGCACATTTTGCTGCGAGCTGTCGAGTGGAGTGAAGGAAACTTTGCTGCGGTTCCAGATCGCGTTCACCTGGTCGAGACTGAGCACGCTCACTTCATCGGCAATGCTCGGGAGCGCATATTTGAGAATGGTCCGCTGCACCAGGCGCTGCGCTTGCTTGAGCGGTGCTTCCTTACCGGCGTTGGGGTGAATATAATGCCGCGTTCCTTTGCCATATGCTTGTAAGCCAGCATGGCGGCCCAGCCAGCGGATTTGCGCCGCGCGGCTGCCATAGACCTGGCCCATAAAGCTGAAGTCGATGTCTTTGCGCGTGTTGCGCCCATCCCAGAAACCGCTACACGCCCACTGCGCGTGCAACAGGTTAGGCACCGCCGCCTTATGCTGCGCGTAGATGTTGGGGCTGTTCGTCACCATAAAGATATACCACGGCGCTTGCTGTTTCGAATAGCTCTCCCAGCGCCACTCGTCATCGCTATTCCAGGCGATGATCGGGCACACGCGCCCGGCCTCGGCCAATGTTTCGGCATCGAACTCGTCGCGGTGCGTGGCGATAAATACCGCATCATACCCGCCGCCACGCACGGTTGCCAGGAACACCCGCCGCATTTGCTCAACACCCACTGCCGCCGCCGTAAAATAGTCGAAAAAGTCGGCGGTGAAGCCCATGGACACAGGCACCTTGTACATGTAATAGAACTGCGGTTCGAGGCCGCGCGGGTTACCATAGTAGTAGTACGATGTGCACACAAGTAATTTCATGTGGCTTCTACCCGTTTCCGCGCAAACACATGGCAGCCAAAGCAGAGCAGCTCGTCCGATCCTGCCCCTACCGCCGAGAAACGCTGTAGTGCGCCCAGCAGCACCCGCGCTGCCAGCCGCTCGTGCAGGCGTAAGCGCGTACCGCCGTACTGGCTCGCTACGCGCGGCACCCGCCGTAGCTCTTGGGCGATATATTCAAAATAGTTGCCGTTGCGCTGAAAATCGAGCAGCTCGAAGTTGTGTTGCGCCAGATAATGGTCGTAGAAATAGCGGCTGAATCCAGTGTAAAAATGATAGGGCGCGAAGTGCGTAAGGCTGCAAAAGGGCGCGGTGATGAGCACGTAGCCGCCCGGCCGCAGCAGCCGCGCAAATTCGGCCATGGCCTGGGCCGGGTGCGGAATATGCTCAAACACCTCCGTACACATAATCGCGTCGAATGAGGCGTCGGGCTCGGGAATACTGGCAATGTCGCTCACGATGTCGAGGCGGCTCTGATCCCAGCCGCCGGTCTGCAGTCCCGCGCCATTGCCCTGCCCGTCGTATTGGGCAAAGTCCTGCGCCACATAGTTGAGGTGATTACAGAAGCGCTCAAATTGCCGCTCACCGGCACCAGCATCGAGCAGGCGCGCGCCCGCCGGGATGTTCTGCAAGGTTTGCTCAATCCATGCCACCCGGCTCGATTCGTTGAACGTTCCGACGCGCGGCGATCTCATGCCTGCTCCTTCACAAACCAGAAGCACCCGCAGCCATACGTTTGCGCGTCGGCCTGGGCTTGGGTTGAAATGGCAATACTCACAAGTTGGCAAACCTTGAAATTAGTTTGTTCAGGTTTGTGATGTCGCGATATTTCCTGCTTTTATAGCTGTGATATACAACTTCAAGGGCGATTAAGCCATATTTGACGATCAACAAAAATTGTATTGATGTATGTATCAGCGTAAATCATATACCCTTTACTTTGTACAAATTCTATTAAATCCCTGCGTTTTTGTTCAGTTCGATCCTCAGTATACTCAATGGTCTCGACACATAATACCATTGGGCGGAGGGCAGCAAAATCTAATTCTTGCAGTATTGGTAGCTCTAGGCCTTCTATATCAATGGATAAGAAATACGGTGGCGTGCTGAAATTCTGAAGAATAATTTGATTAATCGGGTTAAGCTGTATTGGAACAATCGCTTCAATACGTTGTTTGCCATAGCTCTGATAACGTTCGGCTTCTGCTTGCGCAAATGTATTCAGCGATCTACTTGTCATAATATAGAAATTGGCTACATCTTCTTTAGTTCCAACACCAATATTGAGACAAATATCGTGTGGTCGTTTCCGTTTGAAAGCCGCGAATAAGGTTGGATCGGGTTCAACACAGACGCCGCGGCTACCTGTACGATAGAATAAGAAAGTATTACTCAGGTGTACGGGCGTATGTGCGCCGAGATCGAGGTAACTGGGTTGCTTAATTCGTAATGCATTGAAAATAAAGCGCACTATGATATCTTCCCCGCATTGCGCATACGATATTTGGCGGGTACTACGGATTTGCTTACGAACCCGGTGTATTGCTTTTCCTGCTAGGTGACGTAACTTCATTCTTTTACTACTTGAATCAAAGGTCGTTGTGTGCTAATGAGTACGCCTGCCCCTGATGCCCGAAAAGGTTGTTCATTCAACGCTATTTCGCTAATTGCGACGTGACCAACATATGGAACGTAATAAAACGAGCGTTCCTGGGTAGAAAGGCCAATGATGAATTGCAGATCAGTGGCGGCAAGCGGCGCATCGCAGGTAAATTCAACATAGTAACGACCAGCTGGAAGATCGGCTGGCTGCGACCAATAGCTCACGAGCGGCAGCGCTTCGAAGTTGCAGATGCCCACCGCAGCAATCATATGCGGCACGGGTTGTGCGAGGGTGAAATCGAGGCGGATGCGCCAGTTCTCGCCCAGGCGAAACTCAGCTGAAGATGTGCCATCATTTGCGAAAAACGATAGGTGGGTTGCCTCGCCCGGCGCACCCGGCCCGGCGCGCGGCAGTTCAATCTGCGCGCTCAGGTCGGCGGCGCTGGATGCAAGATACTGCCCAATCACCTGGTCGGTCGGGCCGATCGCAGCTACCTGCCCACTGCGCAATAATATCGTCTGGCTGCACAGCGAACGCACCGCCGCCATATTATGGCTAACGAACAGCACCGTGCGGCCCGCGCTGGCGACATCTTCCATTTTGCCCAGGCATTTCTTCTGAAACTGAGCATCGCCGACGGCTAATACTTCGTCGACAATCAGTATTTCTGGGTCGAGATGCGCCGCGACCGAGAAGGCCAGGCGTAGATACATGCCGCTTGAGTAGTGCTTGACAGGCGTATCGATAAAGCGCTCAACTTCGGCAAACTCAACAATTTCATCGAACTTGCGCTCGATCTCGGCGCGTTTCATGCCCAGGATGGTGCCATTCAGGTAAATATTTTCGCCGCCCGTCAGCTCGGGGTGAAAGCCTGTGCCGACCTCAAGCAGTGTGCCAACCCGGCCACGTAATTCGGCGTAGCCTTCGGTTGGCTCGGTGATGCGCGAAAGTACCTTCAGCAGCGTGCTTTTGCCCGCACCGTTGCGCCCAACAATGCCCACCACCTCACCGCGCCGCACCTCAAACGACACATCACGCAGCGCCCAGAACGTTTCGGTTTTGGGCCTGGGGTGGTGTTCGCCGCGTAGCACATTACGTACGCCGCGTGCAGGCGCGAGCGCCAGGTCAGTCAGGGTATCGCGCAGCGTCTTATAGCGCTCTTGCGGGCCGCCAATCGTAAATTGTTTGCCCAATCCCTGGGCGCGGATGGCTATATCCGGCATTGTAATATTTTAGATTGTAGGTTTTTACCTGTCATTTTGCGATTCCTAGACGACATCGGCGAAGCTCTTCTCCATTCGCCGGAAGTAAAACGCCCCACTGACCAGGAACGCCAGGGCGGCGAAGGTGGATACGAGCATAATCGGCCCCGGCGCTTCACCCGTGCCGAGCAGCGCCCAACGAAAGCCTTCGACCACGCCAACCATCGGGTTGAGCCCATAGACTGCGCGCCATTGTGCTGGCACAATACTGCTCGGGTAGGCGATTGGGCTGGCGAACTGCCAGATTTGAATAAGGAATGGCACGACATAACGTACATCGCGAAATTCGACATTCAGCGCCGAAAGCCACAGCCCGACGCCCAGCGCAGTGACGAGTGCGAGCAACAGCAATAACGGCAGCCAGATAATATTGAGCGTGGGCGCGATCTGGAAGTACGCCATCATGCCGAGCAGCACCACAAAGGCCAGCACAAAATCAACCACGCCCGAGAGCACCGCCGCAATCGGCACCACCAGGCGCGGAAAGAAGACCTTCTTGATCAGGTTGGCATTGCCGACCAGGCTATTCGATGCTTGGCTCAAACCGTTGGCAAAGAATGTCCAGGGCACCAGCGCGGCATACGTGTAAATCGCATAGTTCACCGGCACCGTTTTGTTGAAGCCGCCGAGTGTGCCGAAGAACAGCGTAAATACCACCATCGTAAAAAAGGGCTGAATAATTGCCCACGCCGCGCCCAGTGCCGTTTGCTTATAGCGCACCTTCACATCGCGCCAGATCAGGAAGTAGATTAGCTCACGGTAGGCCCACAAGTCGCGCAGTTGCAACGCGATCCAGCCGCGTGAGGGCTGAATGCGAATCCTCGGCGTACTATCCGTGTCGTTGGAGGCAGCCAGTGGTTGGTCTT
>JAFEAS010000098.1 GCA_018266315.1 Chloroflexi bacterium SZAS-1
TTCACCAGCGTCGACTTCCCATGATCGACGTGCCCGGCTGTGCCAATAACGTACATGAAAAGCCCGCTCTGGGGTGACAGATGCTGTTAGGACTTTCGCTTACTGGTTTATATGCCTGCGGCAGCACGGTACTTTTTTCTGTATTCTTGGTGATATTTTGCGCTCCGCGCAAAACATCACCAAGAACACGAAGAATCTGCTTGAGTAGGCGAAAGTCCTAGCTGTGTTACCAATGCGCAAGACAAAGCGCAAAAACGAAAGTGACGCGTATTGTAGCACGCGCATTACGCAGCGGCAAGCATTGAATACGCAACGATGCACAATAGCAGTGCTACAATGCTTCAGCACAATACTGAACCGACACCCCATGAAAAGGCTGTTTATGCACTATTTGAACCATTCGTTGCGATGGCTTGCCCTAATGTTTAGCGGGGTGGCTTGCGTTGCCTGCGGTACACAGGCCGCTTCCGCACCAGTACCCACGCCATCGCCGACCATTGCGGCGATCATTATTCCCGCAACGCCGGTGCTTTCGCCAACGCCCCCGCCGCAACCTACCAGCGTGCCGCCAGCCGCCGCCCCGACGAACACCCCGCCGCATGCCGCCACCACCCTGACACCCGAGCCAACAATCTACCTCTGGCCCAGCTATCTACCCACAGGCATGCAGCCCGCGCCCGAGGAATCGCGCGTTTCGGGTGAGAATGAGCGGGGTGAGAACGATCTGGGCTTCTATCTAATTACGCTCAATGGGAATGGGAACAAGCTTGCCATTGGCGGGGGCGGGCTACAGGATGTGCTGCCACTTACTGGCGATACGCGGCCCATTCAAGCTGGCACGCGCAAGGGCACGCTGATTACCAGCAGCGATCAGCGCGAGGTTGTGCTCGACGTAGCGCGGGGCAAGTTGTTTGTGTATAGCAAAGGGCTTGCGGAAGAAGAGCTACTGCGCGTTGCAGCGTCGTTGCAGCCAATTGATGTGCACACCCTCCGCGCGCTGGCCGCGCCAAAGTAGCACATATCCCACGGTGTTCAGCTATTTGCGCCGAAATCGCACTGTCCATGTGCATGGCGCAGGGCCTATGGTATACTCTGCGCCATGCAAAACAATGCCACTCGCCCAACCCGGGCACTGATTGTGTTCAACCCAAATGCCGGGCAAGCCGGAACCCTTGAGCAAGATATTCACACCGCGCGCGACATCTGGCGCGAACACGGCTGGCAGGTTGAGCTGCAACCCACGCGCGGCCCCGGCGATGGCATCCGTATTGCGCGTGAAGCAGCCGCGCAACACTTCGATGTGGTGATCGCAGCCGGTGGCGATGGCACGGTCAACGAAGTGGTGAATGGCCTGGCTGGCACACAAACGGCACTTGGTGCCCTACCGATTGGCACGGTTAATGTGTGGGTGCGCGAGCTTGGCCTGCCGCTCCAACCGCGCGCCGCCGCCGAGGCACTACTCGCCTGCCAGCCACGCACAATCGATCTCGGGCGCGCCGGTGACCGCTACTTCCTGCTGATGTGCGGTGTTGGCTTCGACGCTGCCGTGACAGCTGAAGTGCGCTCGGATGAAAAACGCCGCCTGGGGATGTTCGCCTATTTGCTGCGCGCCCTCAACCTCGCCACGCGCTTTCGCGGGACGCTAGCGCGCATTGTGGTGGATGGCAAACTCATCCGCAGCCGTGTCCTTATGGTTGTGCTCGGCAATAGCCAGCTCTACGGCGGGGTCGTGAAGGTAACGTCGCGGGCCAGTCTGGACGATGGCTTGCTCGATCTATGCATTATAAAAGGGCGCACACTCTGGAGCGCGCCGTTTCGGCTGCTCTCAATCCTAACCCAACGCTATAACCTCGATCCGAAGCTTGAATATCACCGCGCCCGCGAGATCAACATTATCACGCGCCGCCCGCTGCCCGTACAGGTGGATGGCGACCATATTGGCGAAACGCCAATGCGCTTTCAGGCCGTGCCAGGGGCGCTGATTGCACTGCTGCCGCCCTCGCTACCCGAAGATTTGGTACGGCCCGAAGTGCAACCGCCGCGCTACGCCTGGCGGCGGCTGGTCGGCGGGCTGAGCCGTACACACCGCCCAATCACGCAGCACAAACCCAGTGAGTGAGCGTTCGCGCATGAAATTACCGCGCACCTATTGTAGTTTCTTGTTTCTATTCTGCCTGGTAGCGGTGTTAGTGGGCTGTAGCACCACCAGCACCGAAGTGCCATTGCAGCCCGCCCTTGCGCCAACCGCCGCACCGCCCACACCGTCTGTTACCAGCCAGGCCGTTCAACCAGCTGCGCCTGCCAGTGCGCCCCAAGCTACGACGTTACCCGCGCCATTGCTTATTGTACAGGGCGGTAACCTGTGGCGCTTGCAGGAAGACGCTAGCGAACAATTGACATCGAGCGGTGATGCTTTTCAGCCAGCGGTATCGCCCGACGGCACAGCAATTGTGTATGTACAGCGTGCCATCAGTGGCAGCAATATCGTGCGCATCGCCACACCCGTCGCTGGGCAATCTGCCAGTCCACCAACGTCATTGACCGATGATATTGCCGCCCCGGCACTCTACAGCTATGAGCGCATCTACAACAGCCGCTGGGCCTTTTATCCGGTCTGGTCGCCGAACGGCACCACCCTGGCCTTCGCCTCGCAATTTGGCCCGCCCAGCGGCTCGCCCGCCGCAGAATATCGCATGTCGCTGTTTACTATTACCCCCGAAGGCAGCGACGAGCGACAGGTTTTTGGCGACTCCAGCGGGCATGTCGGGCGGGCGGCCTACGCACCCGACGGCAGCGAAATAGTGTTTGCCTTCAGCCCGGTAGGCGATGACCCACCAACACTCTATCGCCATACGATTGCCACCGAGCACACAGAGCAGCTGCCTGGGGCGCTACAACAAAGCTATGATCCGGCATTTTTTCCTGATGGGCGCTGGTTAGCATTTGCCGCTCGCACCAGCAATGGCACCGATATTTTTGCGATGCCCGCACAGGGCGGCAGCCCGGTACAGCTCACTACCATAGGGGAAGCTCGCGCGCCAGCCTTCTCAGCCGATGGGCGCTGGCTGGCATTTTTAGCGGCGAGCCCTGGCTCGAATAGCTTTGATGCCTGGGTTACCAATGTGCAGCTCAATGCGTCAGGGGCGCTGCAAGCTGGCACACCCCGCCAGCTGACTACCGCCATGCACCTGGATGCAGATTCTGGCGTGGCTTGGTTACAGCCCATAGCGCAAATCCGATAATTTACACGACTTACGTGGTGGGCGTTTGTAGCCTGCGGCAGCGCGCTCCTTTTGCATCATAGTGTTCTACATGTGGCACATTCGCGCTACCTGAGTATGCTATAATGTCACGCATATCGTGATAGAGAAAAGCGCATCGTTATGACGACCGCAATCACGCTAAACCCACTCCACGAAGCCCACGATGAAGCAACCCATGTCGAGCGCAAAACCCGGCTCCAGGCAATCGAAGCAGCGCTTGATACCAGCGGGCTGCGCCCCGAATTAAGTACGCTGCCGGTTATTCCCGCTACCAGCGCACAACTGCTGGCAGTACACGAACAACGCTTAATCGATACGATTCACTGGACTGCGTCGCAAGACGATGTATGGTTTGGGATGGACACTTACACAACTCGCCATACCTGGGAAGCGGCGCGCATGTCGGCGGGTGCAGCAATTGCAGCTGTGGATGCGGTGGCGACCGGGCGGGCGCATAATGCCTTCGCACTCAGCCGCCCGCCTGGGCATCACGCCACGCCCAGCCAGCCCATGGGCTTTTGTTTCTTCAACAATATTGCGGTGGCCGCGCGCCATGCGTTTATGCACCATGGTATTGCACGACTAGCCATTATTGATTTTGATGTTCATCATGGGAATGGCACGCAGGATTGTTTTTACGACGATAGCACGGTACTGTTCTGCTCCTCGCACGCATCACCGCTCTACCCTGGCACTGGCAGCGAGCACGAAGTCGGGCTGGAAGATGGCTACGGCACTACCCTGAATATCCCCTTACCGTACCGCACCGGCGACATGGGCTTTAGTATGCTCTACGACCAAGTGATTATGCCTGCCGTGCGGCGCTATCGGCCCGAAATGATCCTGGTATCGGCTGGCTACGATGCCCACTGGGATGATCCACTTGGCCCGCTTTCGCTTTCGATTAGCGGATATACTGCGATAACGCAGCGGCTGGTAGCGCTCGCTAACGAGCTGTGCAACGGCAAGATTGTGATGATTCTCGAAGGCGGCTACAGCCTTCCGGCGCTTTCGGGCGGCGTGCTCGCATCGCTGCGCGTACTGCTTGGGCAGGCCCCAGCCCCCGATCCGCTCGGCCCTGCCGATACTGCCGAACCAGACCTTACCACCGTCATTCGGCGAATACTCGATCGCCACCCAATCTTCTAGCGCACATGGATGTGCGCATTCGACCCTACGAGCAGGTTCATACGCTCAGCGTACAGCTGGGCAGCCAGGCGCTGAAGCTGGTGACAAAGCCGGGCCTCCCGTATTGGGATGCTGTTCGCCCAGCAGACGCCTTACTTGAGGCTGCGGTGCAAGTTAATGCCCATTCGCGCCTGCTCGTATTAGGCTGCGGTGCCGGCTTACTGGGCGCAGCGCTGGCACCCAGGGCCAGCCAGGGGCACCTGCTGCTTGCCGACACGAGTTATATTGCCCTGGAAATGGCGCGGCGCACGCTTGCGGCAAATGGCATCGTCAACGCGCAGGTGCTCGATACACCGAGTGCGCTACCAACCCATGCGAATGCCTGTGATGCCGTGGTGATTGTAGCGCCGCCCGACCGGAAGTTAGCGCGGCGCTGGCTGGTTGAAGCCTGGTATGTGCTAGAAGCAGGTGGCACCCTCTGGCTAGCTGGCGCAAACGACCAGGGTGTACGCTCGGTTATCGCCGATGCGGCAGCGCTTTTTGGTGCTGCCCCGGTGATCGCCTATCAGCAAGGGCACCGCCTTGCCCAAGCCCAGCGCGGCGCTGGCACCACTTCACTGCCCGCCTGGGCTAGCACACCGGGTATTGCGCCAGGCACCTGGCGTGAATTTACAATCGAAGCGCGCGGGCAGCAATTACAGGTTTGTGGGCTAGCAGGGGTATTTGCGCACGACCGGCTCGATGATGGTACGCGCCTGCTGCTCGAGGCAATGCCAGCGCCACATGGCGCGCGAGTGCTTGATCTGGGCTGCGGCACGGGCATCATTGGTGCGCTGGCAGCACGATTAGGGGCTGCGCAAACCGAGCTTGTAGATGCAAACCTGCTGGCGGTTGCGTCGGCCAGCGCTACGCTCGCGCGGAACACTATGGGCAATGCGCGCGCCTATGCCGCCGATGGCATGCCGGCTGCGCCTGCGCATAGCTATGATATCGTGCTGAGTAACCCGCCGTTCCATATAGGCAAAGCGATTGATTACGAGGTTGCCCAGGCATTTATTGCACAAACGCGCCAGGCATTACAGCCAAAAGGGCAGTTTATTTTGGTCGCAAATCAATTTCTGCGGTACGATCAGCTTCTAGCCACATTATTTAATAAGGTGACCTGCCTGGCGCAAACCAGCAGCTTTCGCGTCTGGCGGGCGGACTAGCCTGAAAATGGTATAATAGGAGTTCAATGAACACACAGCTCGAACGCCCTATTGCAGTCATCGACTATGGCGCCGGTAACTTGCGCAGCGTTGTGCGCGCGCTCACCCATGTTGGTGCACCATTGCACGTGACCAGCAACGCTGCTGAGGTGCTGACCGCCCCAGCGGTGGTGTTACCGGGTGTTGGAGCCACCCTCGACACGATGCAAAGCCTGGAACGGCTGGGGCTAATCGAGGCTATTCGTACTAGCGTGCGCGCAGGCAAGCCCTTTTTGGGCATTTGCGTTGGCATGCAGGTGCTGTGCGAACAAAGCGAAGAGTTTGGGCCGCACCCATGCTTGGGGGTTGTGGGTGGCAGCGTGCGGCGCCTCCCTGCTGGGCAGAAAGTTCCCCAAATTGGCTGGAATCAGCTACACTATACAAATGCTAGCGGCGCCCACCCGCTGTTCGCAGGTATTCCTGAGCAGAGCGATTTTTACTTTGTTCATTCATATTACTGCGACCTCACCGATACACACATGATAGCGACAACCACAGAATACGGCCTCGCATTCCCAAGCGCACTGCTGCGCGAAAACCTGGCGGCGGTGCAATTCCACCCCGAAAAAAGCGGGCGCTGGGGGTTACAGCTGCTAGCAAATTTTGTTGCGTGGGCCAGTTCTCAAAGCCCAAGTCATGGGCGATATACACTACCCGAAGTTTCAGTTGAACACCCCTTACCTGGTGACAAGAGTAATTGATTTATGAAAATCATTCCTGCAATTGACATTAAAGATGGAAAATGCGTGCGGCTCTACCAGGGCGATTTTGCGCGTATGACGGTATACGATAACGACCCGGCTGCGATTGCCCAGCGGTGGGTTAGCCAAGGCGCTACGATGCTGCATGTCGTCGATTTGGATGGCGCCCGCGAGGGCCACCCGGTAAATACCGATATTATTCTGTCGATCGTTCAGTCGGTGCCGGTGCCGGTGCAGATCGGTGGCGGCCTGCGCGACGAGAAAGCGGTAGTCGCTGCATTGGGGCTGGGAGTGTCGCGCGTTGTGCTTGGCACAGCCGCCGTTGAACAGCCCGATTTAATTGCGCGCTTAGTCGAGCGCTATGGCGACGAGATTGCGATTGGCGTGGATGCGCGCGACGGCATTGTTGCAATCGCGGGCTGGACCGAACAATCAAAAGTAACCGCCACTACGCTCATCGACCATATGGCAGCCCTGGGCGTGCGGCATATTATTTATACCGATATTGCGCGCGATGGCACTCTTTCTGAACCAAATTTTAGTGCAATTGGTGCTCTGGTGCAGCCTGATGGCCCGACGATCATTGCTTCAGGCGGTGTGGGGAAGCTCGCGCATGTGCAGCGCCTGGCCAGGCTAGGCGTTGAAGCGGTTATCGTGGGCAAGGCACTCTATACTGGTGATATCGATCTGGCCGAGGCGATCGCAGCGGGAGCATAATTGCTGCGCGTTGCCGCACGCCAATCATTATATCGTATGAACGATGGAGATAGTATGACGAACAAACCGAATGTCACCAGCAAATTTGAAGAAGAGCGCCTGCGCGCCGCTGAGCAGTCGCAGATCGTCTATCTCCAGGGCCAAATCGACGAATTACGGCGGCTGATTAAAGATCAGACGAACAAATATAACTGGGCGATGGAACAGGTGCGCAAAATTGAAGCAACCTCCACCCAAACCGAAGGGTTGTTCGAGCGCTACCGCCAGGAAGTGAGCCAATCGCTCGATGGCTACCGCCGCGATATTGCCACGCTGCGCAAAGAGATCGCTGGCGCGCTGATCAAAGTTGATGAGGGCGGCAAACCGCTGCGCGAAATGCAAACGCAGATTCACCAGCTTGGCGAAGCGCGCCGCCAGGATCGCGACCAAGTGGCCGGATGGCTGGTACGCATCGAAGAGCTCGAGCAGCGCACCCTCACCTGGCAAGCCCAGATTCGCGAGGGCGAAGAACGCCACCGCGCCTTAGCAGGCCAGCTCGAAGGGCTGTATGCCGCCGACGACCAGGTGCGCGCCGAAAGCCGCAAAATCAGCGAAGACCTCCAGATCGAGAAGCAAAGTCTGCGGCGGCAAGCAGTAGAGGCACAGCAGCTCGTGGTTGATGTGCGAGCTGTGCTCGACGACCATCACAGCCGTATCGCACGATTGGACGAAATTCGCCAGCATATCGAGCTGTTCACCACCGAGCTGCCCGCGCAAATTACCGCGATCGACGCCCGCTTACCCGATATTATCAATGAAACCAAACGCATCGAGCGGATTTCGACTGAGCGCTTCCTGATGAACCAGGAGCGGTTGGAGGAGCTGCGCCACCAGCACGAAGATAAAGTTGTGGCATTGCAGGAAACCGACGAGCAGCATCAACGCCAAATCAGCGCCTGGCTTGAGCGGCTCGATGTGTGGGTGCGCGATATTGAACAGCGGCTGGCGCGCGCCACCACCCGACTGGAGCAGGTTCAGCACGAGCAAGGTCAATATATTGTTGAAGTGGAGCGCAGCCAAGTGCAATTTGTCGATGCGCTGGCCTCCACGCTGCGCAGCCAGGCCGAACAGCTCAAAGCCGAACAGATTGAGCGCGGCCAGGATCAAAGTGAGAAAACGGGCTAAGCTATGCTGACACGGCGCATCATCCCTTGCCTCGATGTAAAAGGCGGGCGTGTGGTGAAGGGCGTTGCCTTCCTCAACCACCGCGACGCTGGCGACCCGGTCGCACTGGCGGCGGCCTACGATGCTGCTGGTGCCGATGAGCTGGTCTTTTATGATATCACCGCCAGCAGCGACGAACGTGCAATTATGGCCGATGTCGTGGAGCGCACCGCAGCGCAGGTGTTTATTCCACTCACGGTTGGCGGCGGCATCCGCACCACCGACGACATGTACCGCATGTTGCGCGCCGGTGCCGATAAGATTTCGATCAATACGGCCGCAGTGCTCAATCCCCAGCTCATCGAAGATGGGGCGAAACGCTTCGGCAGCCAGTGTATTGTGCTCTCAATTGATGCTCGCCGCGTGCCACCGAGCGAGGGCACTGGCGCGAACGATGCACCGCCACGCTGGGAAGTGTTTACGCACACCGGCGCCAATGCCCGGGCGACGAGCCTGGATGCAATCGAGTGGGCCAGGCGTGGGGTAGCCCTTGGCGCTGGCGAGCTGGTTATTAACAGCATGGATGCTGACGGCACTGGCAGCGGCTACGATCTCGCCCTGCTGCGCGCCATTTCCGATCAGGTTGGCGTGCCCGTGATTGCATCGGGCGGGGTTGGCACCCCCAACCATATGCTCGCCGGGCTGGTTGAAGGCCACGCCGATGCCGTTCTCGCCGCATCGATCTTTCATTTCGGGCAATACAGCGTGAGCGATGTGAAACACTACCTGGCGGCGCAGGGCGTACCGGTACGACAATAACCTTGCCGCCGCGTTGCTAGTGAGTATAAGCATGCAGATCGAAGTTCGCTATTTCGCTGGGCACCGTGATATTACCGGCCGCACCCACGAGCAGATTGAGCTAGCCGAGCGCGCAACAGTGGCAACACTGTGGGATCTGCTGGTAACGCGCTACCCACGGCTGGCCCCGTATGCTGGGCGGCTGCTCTATGCCGTGAACCAGGAATATGGTACACTCGAAACCGTGCTACAGCCGGGCGACGAAGTTGCTTTTATTCCACCGGTTAGCGGCGGGCAATCAGAATCTTCAGCACACTAGAAAGGCTGGTATACCGCATGCCACCCCCTTTCTTCCAGGTTACTACCGCTCCGCTCGATCCGGCCCCACTGGTTGAGCTGGTGGCCGCCCCCAATATTGGCGCTGTCGTTACCTTTGCAGGCACCGTGCGCAATAACTTTGGCGGGCGCGCTACCGCCCGCCTCGAATACGAGGCGTTTGAGCCAATGGCGGTGAAAGTGTTAGCGCAGCTTGCTAACGAGGCGCAGGCACAATGGAACACTGGGGCAATCGCAGTCCATCATCGCATTGGTCGGCTGGAAATCGGCGAAACGGCGGTGCTGATTGTGGTGGCAGCGCCACACCGGCACGAAGCATTCGCCGCCGCCGAGCACATTATGGATCGCATCAAACAGGTCGCGCCGATCTGGAAGAAAGAGATCTGGGCCGATGGCGCGAGTGAGTGGGTGGGCAACGAAAAAGAGCGGCAATAGTTGGCGCGCACGCCAAAGCTAAAGCGATACGAGGCCAGGCCAGTAGCGTTTTATTGCAAAAGCATCTCGAAGTTCGGGCGATCGTCGCCACCGGTCAGGCGGCGCAGGCCACGCTGAATAGCGCGTAGCGTGCCTTCGCCGAGCCAGAAGGTGAGCAGCGAGCCAAGCACCAGGCCAAGCGCACTACCAAGCGCTGCACCGAGCGCAAATAATGCGTAGCGTTTGCTGCGGTTGTTGTCCATAATAAGCCTCTTATTGCACAACCACTACCGGGGTCGCCTTGCTCCAAAGACGCTCGATACGATAATAGTCGCGCAGTGCGACTGAAAAGATATGAACCACAACATCGCCATAGTCGATAAGCACCCAGCCAGTATCGGGAGTACCTTCAATCCGGGCGTTGCGACCGAATTCGCGACCAATCGCTTCATCAATCACATCGACTATCGCTTTGAGCTGTCGTTCACTTTCCCCCGTACAAATAACAAAATAATCGGCGACCGCATTTAACTTCTGCAAGTCCAGCATCACAATATCGCTGGCCTGTTTATCTTCGGCTAATTCGACTGCTCGCCGGGCAATTGTAGAAGATTCGATAATCATGGGCTCCTAGTACTGTGCGATACGCTGTAGATTCTACCAGACATGACGGGCGCTGTAAACTCGGAATTCCGGGCATATTTTGCACGCTTCATTGCCTGTAATAGCAGCACCACCGGCCAGTTACCTGGCAGCTAGCAAATGCTGTACGGGAAGATGAAACTGTGACGGCAGAAATACAAGCACCGCCGAGCCAAACACGCGCACCAGCTGCGGTGCGACGCGCGAATGAGCCATAGCGCTGCTCAGCGGGTCAGCTGAAAAAAAGGCCGCGATGAACAGCAGCACCGTACTCACAAGTGCACCTTGCAGCACCCCAAGGATCCCGCCAATCAAGTGATCGAGCCAGCCCAGGAAGAGCAGGCCCACAAAACGACGAAGCAGGGTAGCCAGCAGGCTCACCAGCGCGCTTACCGCCAATAGCACCAGCACAAAGCCTAGTACCTGAGCCAGCGCATCGTTGCTAACAAACGACGACAGCGCATCGGCGGCCCGCCCGCCATAGCGATTCGCCAACACCAGGCCAGCCACTAACCCTACCACCGAGAGTACCTGACGGATGAAGCCCCAATAGATGCCCAATAGGCCACAGAGGGCGATGACTCCCACCACAATCAGATCGAGTGTACTCATACGTTCCTTTTCACCTGCCGAAATGCCAGGGCGGCACACAATGAACAGGACAATTTCGGTGCGGTTATGAAGATACAAAGTCCCCGGTGCCGGGGGATTGTAAGTATACCATGGGGCTTGCCATAGTGGATGAAAGGAAGATGACAGTCGTTTCGGGCAGCACGGTGCTGCTGGCGCGACTATCCGAATGGCAACGCTAGTAGCACCGTCTCCATCTCATCGGGAGTCAGGCCACCGTGGGCACCGCGGTGTTTCTGCGAAAAGCGGTTCGCTTCAAACCACCATACCGCTTCATTCGCGTATGGCAGCAGCACTAGGTTACCAACCCGCCCTAAAAATGCTGGTGAAGGTGTCGGGGTGCCAAAGAATCCCTCGGCAATCAGCTCGCTGGTGCGGCGCGCCTCGGCGCGGCCTGCTAACACCGCTGCCAGCATCGCCTGCGCCTCGTCGAGGTATTCGTCGCGTACATACAGGAACATATCGCGGCAGGAGCCAGCTGGTACCAATGGCCGGCCCTGAGTATCGGTGCGCAGCATTGGAATGATCGCCGGTGCCTGCTGGTTGATATAGATCGCCGTCGCCGGGTCGAGTGCGGTCTGTCCATGATCCGCCGTCATCAGCAGCAGCGTGCGGCCCGGCGCGCGTTCCAGAATTGGCAGCAGTAAACGTTCCATCGCCATCAGAAACAGCTCGATCTCGGCGGCCACATGTGGCGATTCTGGCCCATAACGATGGCAAGTGGTGTCAATCGCATCGAAGTACAGGAACAGATATGCAGGGCCTTGCCGCTGCTCAAGGACGTGGCCCATATTCACTAGCGCCTCGGGCAACGAACGATAAGCCTGTAGCTGCGCACCATCGACAACCTGCTTGGTGTAGGGCGAAAACGCATAGGCGCTATGCTGAAATACGGTCGATGTCACCCCATGCTGCTTCAGCTCGTGATACAGCGTGTGCGCCGGGTACAACGCCGCCGGGCGCGCACCCGCCCGCTTCAAGGTATCACGCTCGCTATCGCCCGCAAACGAGAACAGCAGCGGCGCAATCATCGCATCGAGCTGCGGCTCGTAGTAGAACCATTCATAGACGCCGCTGGTGCCACAGGGTAGGCCGGTATGAATGGCGGTAACATGTGCGGCGGTGGTTGAGGGGAATTGCGATGTGATTTTGGCAACCATGCCCTGTTCAGCAATGCGCCGCAGGAATGGTGAGCGCTCAAGGTATGGCTCGACAAAACGCCAGCCAAATGCGTCGATAAACAGCAGCACCACCGTATCATATGTCTGGTACAAATCGGCACGGCCACCAAATGGCACACCACCCTGCCCGCTCAGCCCCAGGCAGCGCCGCACCGTCTGTGGTATCTGCATGAAGCCATAATCGGCATACAATGGCCGAATAAAATGCTCGTTCATGCGCGCGCCAGCCACAGCATCGAGCGATTCCTGGTTGATCATGGTTGGCTCCTTCCGTGTGGAAAACCGTAACGCCGCTATACCGCCTGCGTCGCAGCATTCGTGCGCCGGACGAGCAGCTCGAACAGGCCAGCCATCGCCAGGGCGGCAACCAGCAGGCATGGCCCCAGCACTTCGAGGCCATAGGTCGCCGCCAGCACCCCAATCGCGCTGGGCAGCAGTGCGCCGCCCACACTCGCCGATGCTACTTCTAACCCTACCCCATTTGCGGCATGGCGCGGGCCAAGAAACCCGGGCGTAGCCGAGATCAGCAAAGGAAACTGGGGTGCTAGCGCAATCCCCATCAGGGCAATCCCGCCGAACGTCAGCCAGCTAGCGATATTCGCCCAGATGAGCAGCGTGCCCAACACCGCCGCGAGCATACTGCCGCGCAGTAGCGTGGTTGGCGATATGCGGCTTACCACAACCCCAAACACAATCCGCCCTAGCGTCAAGCTTGCCCAGTAAAGGCTCACCCAGATTCCTGCCAGCTCAGGCCGTACTCCACGGGCTTCGGTCAGCAGGCTGAACAGCCAGTTACCTAAGCCAACCTCAGCGCCAGTATACATAAAGAAGAGCAGGATTCCCAGCCAGGCAATCGGCAGGCGTAAGGTTTCGAGCAACGGTGCACCGCGCACTGGTGCAGGCGTATCGGCCTGAGTATCCGATGGAGGGTCGGTCCAGAGCTGGCGGGTAAACGCAAATGCCAGCGCCAGCAGCAGTAAAATCGCGCCAACAGCGCCATAGCCAGCGCGCCAGCCCAAGCCAAGCGCGATCACACCGGTCATAATTGCTGGGCCAAGGGTTGCGCCAATGCCGAAGCAGGCATGCAGCCAGTTCATGGCGCGCGGGCTAAAATGCGCGGCGGCGTAGGCATTTAAGCCACCATCGGTAATGCCCGCGCTCGCGCCAGCCAATACCCCCAGCGCCACCATGATTGCCCAGCTGGGTGCGCCGCCCGAAGCCAGGAAAGCTAACGCGCCCAGGCCACAGCTGAGGCTGAGCATAACCCCGCCGCGCAGCTGCGTCAGCAGGCGGCCACTTAGCGCACTCGCAGCCATATAGCCGATGGTACTGCCAAATAACAGTGCGCCTACCGCATCAATTGGCAGGCCGAAGGTAGCGCGAATAGAAGGCCAGGCCACGCCGAGCAAGCTATTGCTAAGGCCCAGCCCAATAAAGGCGGCATACGCGAGCACGATAATAAGCAGCCCCGAACGATGCGTACTCGGCGCGGCCACTGCAATCGTTGGTTCGGTCATGGTGTTCCTAATTGATAGCGCATCGTTCAAGTGCGCCAGCGAATCGGCTAGCGCTGCGTCAGTATCGCGGTTGTAGCCGCCCGATTTGGGCAGCCCGCCAATTTCGAGAATCGCTGGGCCGCAAACGCAATTTCGTCGCGCACTGGCCGCCAGTTATTCGGGAACAGGCGCGCATTCATTCCAACGATGATTGGATTATTCACCATTATCAAAGTATCCTGCTCAGGGCGCGGTCAAAGCGGCAACCGTGCGCCGCGCCACATCGTCCCAGCGGCAGGTTTCGCGCACAAACGCCTGCCCCCGGCGGCCAAGCTCGGCGCGCAACGCAGCATTTGGCAGCAATGTATCGAGCGCGGCGGCGAATTCGCCAAAGCTCGCGAAATGCAGCCCGGCACCGCTGGCCTCGGCGAAACCGCGCGTTACCGCACAGCTGCTATGCACCAGCGCGGGCGTTGCTTGCAGCCAGGCTTCCATCAGCACAATCGAGAAGCTTTCGTGTAGTGAGGGTTGCACAAACACATCGGCGGCGGCGTAGGCATCGTGGCGCTCCTGCACACTCACATCCCCCAGGTCGAGCACAAGCTCACGCAGGGCGGGCGGCAGATCAAGCGGGTCGCGCCCGGTGCGTATAAGCCGCAGCGCACCGCCACGCCGCGCCCAGTATTCACGGACATAGCTGAGCAGCAACGGCACATTTTTGCTCAGGTCGCCGCGCCCCGCATACATGAGCAGTGGCCCATGCAGTGTATGCCGCGCTCGGAAGGCGGCACCATCGCCCACTGGCGTCAGGTCAATCCCTTCGCCAGCCACCACCACGCGCGCGGGCGGCAAATTATATAAGCGCAGCGCCAGCTCGCGTTCAGCCGGGCTGTTGGCCAGGGAACAACGAACATGTTCAAACAGCCAGCGCACCGTGCTATAGCGCGCATATGGCTCGTCGTGCAGGCATGGCAGCAGGTGCGCGCGCGGCCCGGCCAACAACGCGCCCCAGAAGCTCGTGGGGAAAGGGTATAAGACGAACAAGAATTGGCGGCCTGCTCCTTCGGTCGTCACAGCCTCAAGCAGTGCATCGCTCGAAGCCAGCGACGCCAGCAGGCGCAGCTCGTGGTCGGGGAAGGGGGGCAGGTGGCGCGTAAGGCCACGCTGCGCCACGACGGGCGGAACATACGGCTCGGCGCGCGGCGGCGTTATCGGGAAGCGGCGGATGGGCACTCCATCAAGCGTATCGCGGCCAGCCGAGTAGTATGCCACCGGCGGCGCGAATGAATCGCGGCCATCACTGGCCCACACTTCTACTGGTACACTCAGCGCGTGAAGCGCCCCGGCCAACTGGCGCGCCTGCGTCTCGGCCCCACCAGCGGTATCGCGGCCATACCAGGGAACAATAATCGTGATCGTTTCAGGCATTGTTGATTGAACCACAGAGACATCGAGGCACTGAGTTAGCGCTAAACTATAGAATCCGTTAGGATGTTCGCTTGCTGCGTATGTGCCTGCGGCAGCATGGTACCTTTTTCTTTTTCATGGGCAGGTTTTGGGCTACGCCCAAAACCTGCCCATGCACGTGAAGAAGTTGCTTGAGTAAGCAAGAATCCTATATAGAACAGCCCGAGTAAAGAGCAATCCTTGGCTATCAGCTCTCCGTCTTCTCGGTGCCAGTATGGGAAATACGCCCGGCGCGCAGCGCAGCCATCTGGGCACGGCGCTCGGCATCGAGGCGAATACTCGCCAGCAGTGCGGCACTTATGGCAACATTCGCCGAATTCTGCTGCTCGACAATTGGGTTGATGTACCAGCGTAGGTAGCGCCGCACCAGCTTATTCACAAGCGCAATAGCCCGCTGCGGCAGCGTGCTACCCACCAGCGGCCAGTGCGCCGATACCTGCTCGCGCAGGCGCAGCTGCGGCTCGGCGGTACGCAGCGCAACATCGGGCAGCGGCGCGGGTGGCTCGGCAGTGGCACGCGCCAGAACCTGAGCCTGAAGCGCGGCGCTCGGCAGATCGGGCGGCAGTGGTTCAGAAGTTAGGTGGCGCGCTTCCTGTATGCCGCCGTCCATAGTTCCTACACTGCGCACCGCCGCCAGTTGCTCGCCCAGATCTGTATAGGCATCGGCCAGCAGGCGCAGCGCCCGCGCCACGGCCTCGTTATAGGCGTTTTGCTGCTCGACAATCGGGTTGATGTACCAGCGCAGGTAGCGCCGCACCAGCTTATTCACCAGCGCAAGCGCCCGCTGTGGCAGGGTTTTGCCAATCAACGGCCAGTGCGCGCTCACCACCCGGTAGAGCTCGATTTCATCCAGGCTGCGCTGCAAATCACGCTCAAGCGGTGTAGGTTCGAGCTGACCAAGCGCGATGCGCTGGTCGCGCACTTCGCTGCGCAGTGCCGCCAAAATTGCGGCGACATCAGATTGGCTAATGCCTGGTTCCTGAGAAGAAAGCGCCATACCTGAACCTTTGCTTATCAATCTTTTGCCATCTGTCTTGCACTTTCAGCCACGGGCAGATCTATCGCGCGCGGTAATCACGAATATCCAGCGTGAACTCGTGTGCGCCCAGCCCCTCGGCGCAATGCAATAATGTTTCAAGAAGTGCCTGGCGCATAGGCATGGCCTGGGCATAGAATAAATGGCTCGGCGCATTGCTATCACTTGCCCCAAAGCCCGGTGCAGGAATATTCAGGCCCGGTGTACCCGCCAGCTCGCGCGCCCAGCAGCGCTCTAGTTCGGCATCGTTCGTGGCAATGCCCCAGGTTTCGGTCAGGGCTGCATGCACACGCAAGTAATCGATATGCCAGTGCGGGCGCGCCTGCGAGCTGCGCTCGTGGTGCGCGAGGCGTGCAGCAATACCGCCGGGGCCGCGTGCACTGCCAACATACAGGTAGTAGCCGGGCGCGAAGCGAAAGCGACCCAGGCGGCCGATCGTCAGATCAGCTAGCTCGGTGCGCAGAGACAAAATGAGCAGGTAAACGCCTTTCAAGCGGCTCCTGGCGCGAACTGGTTTCAGCTGCGCATTATAGCATCTCGCGGCGGCGGCAGTGCGCTGTGCTATAATGGCCCGCGTTTGCACAGAGCCGGGCGATGGAGCAGGCGGCGCGCGTCGTCCGCCCCGTCGCCCGGTCGTGTTGGAGCATCGTATGAATGTCTTACTCATTGGTTCGGGCGGGCGCGAGCACGCACTGGCGTGGAAGCTTGCCCAGTCGCCGCTGCTGGGCGAGCTTTTGATTGCGCCCGGCAACCCTGGCACGGCGCTGCTGGGCCGCAACGTACCCGTGAACGCGAACGACCAGGATTTGCTGCTTGAAGTAGCGCGGAATGCTCATATCGACTTTGTTGTTGTCGGGCCTGAAGCGCCGCTCGTGGCCGGGCTGGCCGACCGCTTTGCCGCCGCTGGGATTGCAGTGTTTGGGCCGACTGCCGCAGCCGCCCAGATCGAGGGGAGCAAAATCTTCGCCAAGCAGGTGATGCAAGCGGCAGGCGTACCAACTGCCGCGGCTCATACGTTTAGCAGCCCCGCCGATGCAATTGCGTTCGCGCGCTTGAGCAAACGCCCCTGGGTGGTGAAGGCCGACGGCCTGGCCGCCGGGAAAGGCGTCATTGTCCCCACGAACGTTACGACCACGGTTGCTGCCATCGAAGAGATTATGGCAACCAGTGCAGGCCAGCGCGTGCTGCTCGAAGAGCTACTCGTAGGCGAAGAAGTGTCGGTGTTGGCACTCTGCGATGGTAAGCACTTGCTGCCGCTACCGCCCGCCCGCGATCATAAGCGCCTGCGCGATGGCGACCAGGGGCCTAACACCGGCGGCATGGGCGCATTTGCACCCGCCGAAATCGATGAAGAAACTTTTGAGCTGATTGTGCGCGACCTGATGCAGCCCGTGGTTGATGCGATGGCCGCGCGTGGCACACCATTTCGTGGCGCACTCTATGCCGGGGTCATGCTTACGGCGCAAGGACCGCGTATTCTTGAATTCAACGCCCGTTTTGGCGATCCCGAAACCCAGGTCATTCTTCCGCTCATCAACGGCGACCTGCTAGCGGCACTGGCTGCCTGCGCTGCGGGTGATCTGGGGAACACTGAATTGCCCTGGGCAAGTAGCGCGGCGGCCTGTATCGTGCTTGCAGCTGCGGGCTACCCGGCAGCCCCACGCTCGGGCGATGTCATCCAGGGCCTGGAATCGGTCACCGACCTCGGCGATGTACTGGTGTTTCACGCTGGTACCACCTGGGAAAGCCCATCGATCGTAACCGCCGGGGGGCGCGTGCTGTGTGTAACTGGCTTGGGTGCCACACGCCGCACCGCGCTCGACCATGCCTACGAGGCGGTTGAGCTGATTAACTTCGCTGGCATGCAATTCCGCCGCGATATTGGCCGATGATGAAGCTTGCTGTGCTACTCTCGGGGAGTGGCTCGAATCTACAGGCGCTGCTCGATGCGCAAGAAGCCAACGCCCTCGGTGCGCAGGTGGTGCTGGTGCTGGCCGATCGCGCCGATGCGTATGGGTTACAGCGCGCATTAGCGCGAGGCATTGCCTGCGCTCATGTGCCTTTGCCGCACGCACCGCCGAACCAGCGCGCTGCTGTTCGCACGGCCTGGGAGCGGCGGCTGCTGAACGTACTGAATACCTTTGAATATGACCTGGTGCTCCTCTCGGGGTTTATGCGCGTGCTCTCCGCCGAATTTCTGGCTCGCTGCCGCGCACCAGTGATTAACCAGCACCCTGCGCTGCTGCCCGACCCGGCCAGCGCGCCAGCACCGCGTGATACCGTAACAACCAGTAGCGGCCTGACTATTCCAGCGCTACGCGGCGCGCATGTCGTGCCCGATGCCCTGCGATTAGGGCTACCCATTACTGGCTGTACTGTTCATTATGTTACGCCAGCAGTGGATGATGGCCCGGTACTGGCAAGTGCTGAAATACCAATCTTGCTAGATGACACTGAAGCTTCTCTGCACGAGCGCATCAAAAGCGAGGAGCGCCGCCTGATTGTCGCGGTGGTAGCACAGCTCGCGCGGGCAGCAAATGGTGAAGACCCACACATCATAGAATGAGCACGCGTGTGACTTTCCTTGGTCGCCCGCGTCTCAGCACATGGACACAGTGGCACGCAGCGCGCGTGTGTCTATGGCGAATATCTGCCCTGGTTATGTGTATTGTGGTTAGCGCAGCCACTGTGCTGCACAAAGGAGCATTCCCATGGACGAGCTTGTAAAGATCATCTCCGAGCGCACCGGCCTACCCGCCGATCAGGCCCGCGCGGCGGCGCTTGCCGCAGTTGATTTCCTGAAATCAAAACTGCCCGAAGCGATGCAGGGGTATGTCGATATGGCGCTTAATAGCGGCGGCGCGGGCGGTGGCGATATCGCCAGCCAGGCCACCAATGTTCTGGGTGGTCTGTTCGGTGGCAATAAGTAGCATCGAACGCACCATTGCAACATGCGTAGAGCTGCTGCCAACGCTGCATGAACTTCGAACAACTACGCACTACATGCTATGCTGTTTACGGCGTAGCGCGTAGTGCGTAGGTACTTTTACCAGCCTGGGAAAGAGAGCGCGACTATATCCCGCCCACGTAGCGCCCACGATTAAGAACACTTTGCGCATCCCAGCGGGCTTTGAGTGCGCGCATCAAGCCGAAGGTCGCCGGTGGCGGCCCCCACAGATCGAGCTGCTCACGCAGGGCACCGGGCGCAGCTTCCACCACCACATAGCCCTCGATGGTTGCCAGCCGATCGCGCAGCGACCCAACCGCCTGCACCACCGCTCTATCCGCTATTTCAGGAAGATACCAGCGCGCATAGGCTAGCCCAATGCCGCCATAGCCAATGGTACGGACATGACTATCGGGCGGTGCCATATGCCTGAGCACATCGAGAATGTGCGCGAGGGCGGCCAATGGTGCGCCCGCTCGTAGCACCAGAGCAGCCGCAGCTCCGGCTTGCGGGTGGCGCAATTGCGGGTTCGTGAAGCCTGCCAGCGCCTGCCACAGCAACACAGTTTCATCAGCAGGAAGCGCTTTGTACTCGGCACCAAGCGCCCGCCCGGCATCTTGTGCCAGGTGCAGCTGGCGTGTAACCGCGGTGCCAAGCCCGGCGAAGCGTGCGAGCAGCATAACTGGCGTTTGCTCGCCCTCGCTAAGCACCAGGCTCACCGGGGCCAGTGGCCGCTGGCGAAGCTGCTCGGCCAGATTCCACGCCAGCATACGATCGCCACAGGTGAACACCAGCGTTGCCAGCTGCTCGGGCAGCGGTGCGACTTTGAGCGTTACTTCGGTTATAACCCCAAGCGTACCCAGCGCGCCTAGCTGCGCTTTGTGCGTGTCGTAGCCCGCTACATTCTTCACCACCTTACCGCCGCTTTTCACCAGCCTGCCATCGCCAAGCATAACGCGCATACCCAGCAGCCAGTCGCGCGGGGTGCCGTAGCCCAGGCGCAATGGGCCGCTTACCCCGGCGGCCAGCAGCCCACCAATAGTTGCGCGCTGCGAGGTTGGTGGTTCCCAGGGCAGCCATTGGCCGTGGGCGCTGAGCGCGGCCTGAATATCGCCGAGCGCTGCGCCTGCTTCAACAGTGATGGTGAGATCGGCAGGGTTGTATTCCACAATCCGGTTGAGCGCGCTGGTGTATAGTGGTACGGCTTCGGGCAGTGGCGCGCGGCCTAGGTGTTGCAGCGTGCCCGCGCCCCAGGGTGTGAGCACCTGCCCACTGTGCGCAGCCGCCTGCACGATCGCGGCGAGCTCGGCGACCGATTGCGGGGTGTATGCGGTGGCTGAAGCAGGTATCACATGCTTTCCTATCAAATTGTAACCCTTGGTAACAGGCAGCGGGCAGTGATGTTTGTGTAAGGCCATCGGGCCGCTATTTCGGCGCTAGCATGCGTCCCGCCGTTAGATAAACGTTACGCCGTTGCGCTGTCACAGGCTAGCGTTCGTGCTTCTTCGGCAAGCATGTGGCGGGCGATGACCACGGCACCAGTGGTCGGGTCATCGACGCGGGTGATGTCGCCCAGTTCCACCTTGCTGTGTGCACCCAGACTGGCGCGCAATCGCTTGCTGCTTAAGATCACGCCACCCGAAAGCGCAACCGGCGGGCGCTGAAGGTCGAGCGCGCGCACAACTGCGGCGACCATTGTGGCCAGGTCGGCCCCGGCCTGGTCGATAACCTGCTGCGCGCCGGGGTCGCCTTCTTCGGCCAGCGCGGCCACCGGCCCGGCCAGTGCCGCAATATCGGTGCGCGAAACACCACCCTGGTACACATGCGTGATAAGCTGCGGCGGCTCGGCTAGCCCCCAATACTCAAGCGCCAGGCGCAACAGCCCTGGTGCCTGCGCACGCCCATCGGCGGTTTGGGTTGCCAGGCGTAGCGCATGGCTGGCGATCGCATGGCCGCTGCCTTCATCGCCAAGCAAGTAGCCCCAGCCGCCACTGCGCGCGGTGCGGCCATCGGGGGTGCGGCCATGGCAGATCGAGCCAGTGCCGCAAATAAGCGCAACCCCCCAGCGCTCGGCGGTGCCACCCGCCAGCAGCAGCTCGGCATCGTTGACGACATGGATCATGCGGGCAATGTTGTGCTGTTCGCCCCAGGCGAGGAAGCGCGCCTGGTCGAGTGGGCGACCAACGCCAGCCAGCCCAAAGCACGCCGCGGCGACTGGTGCTTCATCGGGCACGCCAGCGCTGTAGCGCGCCTCGGCAATTGCGGCCAGCAGCGCCTGGGTCGCCGCGCTAAAGCCCACCGCCTGGTAGTTGCTTGAGCCAGCCGCGCCGCTGCCGATAATACTACCGCTTCGGTCGGCTAGCAGCGCGCGGGTGCGCGAACCGCCGCCATCGATGCCAAGAATAAGTTCATTCATAACGTATTTCTACAGTTCAAAGGCTTGTATTGCAGGTTAGCGGCTATTGCTAGCCATATTTTTATGTGCCCGGCGCAAGCTCAAGCGCCTGGCGCACGCGCCCGGCAGCCTGTTCCAGCAAGGATTGCGCTCGCTCAGCATCCACATGTGCCAGCGCCATCACAATCGCAGTTTTGGGTATGCCCCCGGCTTGTTCCAGCAGGGCCGCAGCCTC
Organism: Chloroflexi bacterium SZAS-1; assembly: GCA_018266315.1. Lineage (GTDB taxonomy): Bacteria > Chloroflexota > Chloroflexia > Chloroflexales > Roseiflexaceae > Kouleothrix. Next base: position 21,777 of record JAFEAS010000098.1, read on the forward strand.
GGCCAGATCAAGGCCGGTGGCCTGTGCCACAATCGTGGCGGCCCGCGCGCGCAGCTTCTGGTTGCCGGGGATGACATCGACCATCAGGTTGCCATAGGTTTTCCCCAGGCGAATCATGGTTGCGGTGCTGAGCATATTGAGCACGAGTTTTTGCGCGGTGCCCGCTTTCATGCGTGTCGAGCCGGTTACAACCTCGGGGCCAACCACCGGCGCGATCAGCACATCGGCGAGTGCGGCCATGGGCGTGGGCAGTGCGCAGCTCACGCCACCCACAAACGCGCCGCGCCGCCGCGCCTCGGCCATGCCGCCCAACACATATGGCGTGCGGCCACTCGCCGCGATGCCCACTAGCACATCGTCTGCGCCAAGCTCAGCCGTGGCGACATCGCGTGCACCCTGGTTGGCATCATCTTCGGCATCTTCGATCGAGTTGGTGAGCGCAGCCGGGCCACCCGCCAGCAGTGCAAATACGCGATCCGACCCGACGCTGTAGGTTGGTAGGCACTCAACCGCATCGAGCACGGCCAGGCGGCCTGAAGTACCCGCGCCAATATAGATCAGCCTCCCACCATGCCACATGCGCTCGGCTGCGGCCTCGACCAATTGCGCAATCGCGCCCGCACAAGCCGCTACCGCTGGCGCAACCTTTGCATCTTCGGCAGCGATAATAGCCACAATTCCATGCGCATCAAGCGTATCGATAGAGGTAGAGGCAGGGTTACGTGATTCTGTGATACGCTGTTCCATGGCGCTCCTCTTGCAAAGCCGCATAATGAACGAGATAATAGCAGCAGATTGCAAAACAGGCGAATAGCGCATGGTTAAGCCAGAATCAACCCCAGCCGCCGCGCCAGGCCCACGGGTTACGCCCGACGGGCGCTATATTGTCGCACGTGGGCGGCTCTGGCGGCATAGCAGCCCGCACCTGCCCGCCAGCGAGCGCGAGCGACTGGTGCGCGCCCTGATGTGCGCCCGCGCAGATGTAGCCCGTGCCAACCGCACCAACGACGATAGCTTGCGGCGCGGCGCGCGCCAGCGCGTGCAGCAGGCTAAGGTAGGGCTAGGCGAGCGCGGCCCAGTCTGGTGGGATGATGGTGCACCCGATTATAACCGGCATATGGCGATAAACACGCCGTACCGGGAATGGTTCCTGGCGGGCAATACAGAGTGAAACGGCGGCACAGGCAGAGGGGCGTTTATGTTGAGTTATCGCTCGTCGCTACACATCTGCCAACCCGCCTCAAATCCACGCGCCTGCCGCCAGTGCCCGCGCTGCGCCACGCGCCTGCTTAATATCGGCGCACGAAGCCCCGCTCGGCAGCTGCTTGCACGGATTCATAACGCCCGCCGGATCGAACACGGCGCGCAGCTCAAGCATCGCCGCAATATCATCGGCGGAAAAAATCCAGCGCATGTAGTCGCGCTTTTCTAGCCCAATGCCATGCTCGCCGCTAATTGTGCCGCCCGCCGCCACACAGGCATGCAGAATTTCTTCGCTTGCGGCAATTGCCCGTTCGCGGGCGCGTGGCTCGCGCAGATCAAATACTAGCAGCGGGTGCAGGTTGCCATCGCCCGCGTGGAAAATATTGACAACGTGCAGCTCGTAGCGCCGCGCAACCTCTTCAGTAAAGCGCAGCACCTCAGTCAGGCGCGAGCGCGGCACCACACCATCCTGAATATGGTAGTGCGGCTTGAGCCGCGCCGCCGCCGCCAGCGCGCCTTTGCGGCCTGCCCATAGCTGTTGGCGTTGGGTTTCGTCGCGGGCGGCCCGCAGCTCGCGCGCGCCGTGCGCCTGGCAAATCGCGGCAATCTGTTCGGCCTGCGCCGCTAGCTCTTCGTGCATGCCATCGATCTCGATCAGCAGCACGGCGCGCGCATCGGTGGGGTACCCGGCGTGAATATATTCCTCCACCAGGCGCACGCCCAGCCCTTCGAGCATTTCCAGCGCGGCTGGCACAATTCCAGCGGCAATAATCGCCGATACGGTATCGGCGGCGGCATCCAGGCCGCGCCCCGGCGCGTCGGGCGGGTCGTCGTAGATCGCCAGGAAGGTGCGCACGGCTTCAGGATCGGGCGTGAGGCGCACTGTTAGCTCAGTGGCGATGCCCAGCGTGCCTTCGCTGCCCACAAACGCGCCGAGCAGATCGTAGCCAGGCATATCCGGCGCAGCATTGCCCAGCTCGGCAACACTGCCATCGGCCAGCACCACCGTCGCCCCCAGGATGTGATTCGTCGTAATCCCATACTTCAGGCAGTGCGGCCCACCTGCATTTTCAGCCGCATTCCCGCCCACCGTCGACGAGCGCTGGCTCGAAGGGTCGGGCGCAAAATGCAGCTGGTAAGGCGCAGCGGCGGCGCTCAGGTCAACATTCACCACGCCCGGCTGCACCACTGCGCGCCGGGCCACTGGGTCGATCTTCAGCACCTGGTTGAGCCGGGCAAGCGACACGACTACCCCGCCCGCCGCTGGCACCGAACCGCCCGAAAGCCCCGTGCCTGCGCCACGCGCTACCACCGGCCAACCCGCTGCCGCTGCAATATCGACAACCCGCACGACTTCGGCAGTGCTGGCAGGCACCACCACAATTTCGGGCGCTGCCAGATCGAGCGTGCTAGCATCGTACTCGTAGAGCATCAGCTCTTCGTGGCGGTGCAGCACGTAGCGTGTGCCAATGGCGGCCTGTAACTGGGCAATGAGCTGTTCGCGCGCATCAGGCGGCATCGTTATATTTCACTCCGCGTTGTTCTAGTATTCTTTTTCGCATAGTACAAAAAGCGCCAAAGAATAGAAGAAAAGTTCTTGTTTAATAGCACGCACTCAGGCGCTGATAGTTGGGCCAGGGGCAATCAGTGCCCAGAACTCGCGGATGAAGAACTCCTTCGTGGCATGCGCTAGCGGGGCTGGGTAGGTCGCCCCCAGGCGCGCAGCGACCTCGCGCGCAGCTGGCTCGAAGGCATCGGCGGCGTGGAGCAGGCCAGCCGCAATGCTGCGCACATCATAGCCCACTAGCGTCTGCACGAGCGCCTGCTGATCCTCAGGCGTCAGGTAGCGCTCAAGATTCATGTATTGCTCGAAGGGCCGCTCGGGGTCGCGCCGCCACCGCATGATCTGCGCCAGGGTATCGCGGCAGCTATTGAGCTGATGCTGCGCCTGCCAGAGCTGGCCGTGCTTCAGCTGGCCCACGCTGCTGAACAGCTGCCACCAGAACGCATCACACAGCTCGGCAACGTGCTCAGGGCGCAGGGTATCGGCCTGCACGCCCTGCCGGGTGCGATCACGCAGCAGGTTATCGTGATCGAAAAGGACGCGCCAGCCGGTATACGCTGGCACGGTCGCGGGAGTGACCACCGTCATATCAATGCGAAATGGCCCTTCAACCAGGGCGCGCAGGCGCGGCGGTTGTGGCGAGAGCAGTGAGAGCCATTGCACTGGCCCGGCGGCCTGCACTGTTTTGCGCCCGAGTGCGAGCAAGGCCTCCGGTTCAGCTTCAGCTGCCACAACAAAGAGATCGACGAAGGCATAAGCATCGGGCTGGCTGCTCGACAATAGGCTGCGCAAGGCGGCGGCCCGCACCTGCGGTAGCGCCCGCAGTGCATCGGCGATCCGCTCAAGCAACACAAGCTGTGGAAGCTGCGACGGCTGGCTCATGTTATTCCTCGTAGTCGATCACGGCGCGGCTCTCAAGGAAGGGCGACATCCATTCATTGACGGCAACATGCTTAGGATGCGAAAGGTATTCTTGCAGCGCGTTTGCATCGGCCAGCGTACAATCGAGCAGAAATGTCCATACAACCGGTCGATCGGAGGGTAACGAGCGGTAACAGCGAATACCCATCAAACCGCGAATTTCGCCGTACAATCCTTCCAGGCGCTCCATAATTTCGTGCACGGTTGCATCATCGGTATCGGGTTTGCGCTTGAACATCACCATATGTTTCATCATGATGCGAGTTCCTTTTCTGATGCCATCGTGGATGCGTAGAGGTGGCGAGCACAGCGCTTTAGCGTGGTCATAGCGCTGTACTCGCCAAACAGTATAACACTGTTTGGAATATGCTTGCCGCTGCCCAGCCCTGCCCGTATAATAAGCCCACCACAGTACATCTAATAAGGTTAGGACTTTCGCTTACTTGTTTATTTGCCTGCGGCAGCACGGTACTTTTTCTTTTTTCTTGGTGATGTTTTGCGCGGAGCGCAAAACATCACCAAGAGAGCGAAGAATTTGCTTGAGTAAGCGAAAGTCCTAAAGGTTAAAAGTTACGCAGTTGCGTTGTTCGACAGCTCAATGGGGGGATTTTTGCCTGCGGCAGCATGGTCCTTGCCGATCGTTTTGTGGGCGGTGTTTCCGCGTGGAGCACGGAAACACCGCCCACAACGAACATAAAGCGTACCGCGCGGCCCAGAGCTCAATCCGCCAACTGCGTCCGTTCTAAAGGTAACGACAGGCCACGCTCGCCATTGAAGGAGCCGCCCTATGGCCAAGCAAAACGCCGGGTTTACCTTCACCTCGTTCACCCGTATGCGCTGGTGGTGAGCACAGCTATGCCACTACGTATTCGCCCATACCTCGAACTGGTGCGGTTTACGCTCTGCCTGATTGTGTTTGCAATGGCGCTGGAAGGCTACTGGCTGGCGCTCGGGCGCTTCGATTGGTTTCGCACCGAGGCTATACTAGCTGCGCTGACGGTTGCCTGTGCCATCGGGTTCGCCAACGCTATGAACGACCTGATCGATGCGCCGGTCGATCGGGTGAATGCGCCACGTCGCCCAATTCCCTCAGGTGCAATTAGCGAAACCCGGGCGCGCACACTTGTTATTGCGCTGGGGGCGCTTAGCCTGGTGTTGGGGTACAGCGCAGGCGTGCGCATGGGGGCGCTGGCCCTGGGCGCGTTGCTAGGCTCAGTACTGTACAACCTGTGGGCACGGAAGATCGCGCTGGTTGGCAACCTGATTGTGGCGCTATTGTGCGCACTTACGCTGGCGGCGGGCTACTGCGTGGTGATGGGCGGCACCTTCCCATTCGTGCCGTTTGCCAGCGCATTTACCTTTTTGCTCGCGCGTGAGATGCTTGGTACAGTGTGCGATATGGAGGGCGACAGAGTTGGCGGCCGCACCACACTGGCGATGGTACTTGGCCCCAACATTGTGCTGCTCATTTGCTTGGGATTAGCGCTGCTGGCGCTGGCAATGCAGTGGGCCGCAGTCATATTGGGGCAGGTGGCCTACCCAGCGATATACTTGGCCTGTGTCTTCTGCGCCTCGCTCGCGCCGGTTGCCTGGGCAGCCTGGACACTTGTACGCGATCGTCGCCCTGCCAGAGTGCGCGCCGTCTCGTTCCGCCTGCGCCTGGTGTTCATTGCTAATATCGTCACCTTCCTGTTTTTTGTGCCACAAATGTAGGACATTCGGCACCGCTGACAATGCCTCTTTGTATACACAGCCCAACTAAAAGAGAGTACAATATTTCCCACAACAAACTCTACGACCGGAGCACTCGTGACCGAACTATTCCGTAACCTGCCCGCCGTCGATACGCTAGCCCAGGCCGCGCAGGCGCTACTCGCTGACCCAACCCTGCCCCACGCGTTGGTGGTCGAGGCGGCGCGCGCAACGCTGGCTGAAGCCCGCCAGCATATTGCCCAGGGCGGCAGTGCGCCCAGCCCCAGCGCGCTCGCCCAGGCTACGGCCGCACGCGCCTGGCAGGCAGCGCAGCCCAGCTTACAACCAGTCATCAACGCTACCGGCGTCATTATTCACACGAATTTGGGGCGTGCGCCCTTGAGTACTGCGGCGATGGCCGCGATGCAGGCGATTGGCACCGGCTACGCAAACCTGGAATACGAGCTAGAAAGTGGAACGCGCGGCTCGCGCTACCAGCACCTTACCACATTGCTCTGTCGGCTCACGGGGGCTGAATCCGCGCTCGTCGTCAATAACAATGCGGCGGCGATATACCTGGCGCTCAATGCGCTGGCAACCAACCGCGAGGTGCTGATCTCGCGTGGGCAGGCGGTAGAAATCGGTGGTGGCTTTCGCATCCCCGATGTGCTGCGCCAGAGCGGTGCAACCCTGGTAGAAGTAGGCACCACCAACCGAACTTACATGCGCGACTATGCGGCGGCCATTGGCGAGCGCACGGCCCTGCTGCTGCGCGTTCATACCAGCAACTTTCGCCTCGCTGGCTTTGTGCATGAAACTGCGCTGGCCGATATGGCCAGTGTAGCCCACCAGCACGGTCTGCTCTTGCTCGATGACCTGGGGAGTGGTACGCTACTGCCAACCGCGCCCTATGGCCTGGCCGCTGAGCCAACCGTGCCCGAGAGCATCAGCGCCGGGGCCGACCTGGTGACATTTAGCGGTGACAAGTTGCTGGGTGGGCCACAGGCCGGGCTAATCGTCGGGCGGGCGGCGCTGGTGAGTCAGCTGCGCAGCCACCCGCTGGCCCGCGCCCTGCGTGTCGATAAAACCACCCTGGCTGGGCTAGAAGCGACGCTCCTAGCGTATCTGTATGGTCGCGCGCTTGAAGAAATTCCAGTATGGCGTATGATTTCAGCGCCGCCCGAGGAACTTTACGCCCGGGCAACCCGGCTCGTGGCACAGCTTGGGGCCGCGGCTGAGGTAGTACCCTGCGAAAGCGCGATTGGCGGCGGTGCCTTGCCGGGGCAAACGCAGCCGAGCTTTGCGGTAGCGCTTAGCGGCCCGGCCACTGCACTCGCGCAGCGCCTGCGCCTGGGCAAGCCGCCGGTGGTCGGGCGTATTGCGCATAATCACCTGTTGCTCGACATGCGCACTGTGCTAGCAGAACAGGAAGCTACACTCGTAGCCAGCATCGTGGCCGCACAACAAAGCCTGGGCACAACAAGGCCTGAACACTACACCAGCACTACCACATTGAACAATCGGGAGGAACATTACGATGAGTGATGACATTGCACGCTTACTGTACGAGGGAGCGGTAGCCGTGCGCGAAAACCGCCGTGCCGATGCGCAAGGCTTGCTGATGCAGGTTATTGAGCGCGACGAGCAGAACGAGCAAGCCTGGCTGTGGCTCAGCGGCGCGGTGGATGACCCTGCCGACCAGCAGGTAGCGCTGGAAAATGTGCTCGCACTCAACCCCAACAACCGCGCCGCGCGCGAAGGCATCGCATACCTGAAGGCGCAGGTACGCCCGCCCGCCGCCCCGGTGTTAGCCGAACCTGCGCCGCCCGGACAGTGGGTGCCGCCAGCCCCGCGCCGCAGCGACGATGTTGAGGAAGTCGCTTGCTACCAATGCGGCGCAATCGTCTATAGTGTCGCCACATTCTGCTGGCAGTGCCATGCTGCCGTGCATTGCTGCAACAACTGCTATTTCCGGCACGAAACCCGCTGCAAAGAGCTCCAGCAGCTTACCAGCACTATGGCCCAAGCTACCCGCAACGACTGCGAATGGTGGCGCGTGAATCCCTAGCGCAGGTCCGCCCGCATCTGCCAACGAACGACGCCTGAGATACACAATTGTAATTGTACAACTGTATGCCTCAGGCGTATCGATGGAACCTGAACCCAGGAATCACAGGCGTGCCAGCACCTCGGGGCGCGTCGGCGGGTCGGCACCCGCGCGTGAACATGTAATTGCTGCTACAGTAGCGGCAAAGTGCAAACACGCAACCAGCTGATCGCCATCGAGTGCCTCAAGCGCGGCGCGTGAGGTAACGCCCCGCTCGTAGAGCGCGGCCAGCAACCCACCATTGAACGAATCGCCCGCGCCTACTGTATCCACAACCTTCACCGGTACCCCAGCCGCAGTGTAAGGCTGGTTTTCACCCGCGCGCAGAGCCAACGCCCCATCGCCGCCGCGCGTCACCACCACCAGCGCCGGGCCGTAGGCGCGGAGCGTTGCGGCAGCCTCTTCCACCGAATCACCTGGCAGGAGCCAGGCCAGGTCGGCGGCGCTGATTTTCACCAGATCGGCCTGGCGGAACAGCCGCTCAAGCAGCGCGCGATAGCCTGCCGCATCGCGAACCAACCCTGGCCGCAGGTTTGGGTCGAACGACAGCAGCGCGCGGCCCTTGAGCTGGGCAGCCGCATCTTCGATCGCGGCGGGTGTACTGCCGCGCAATAAGCTGATTGAGCCAAAATGAAAAATACGCGTGTCTTTGTAGAGAGCCGCAGGCAGCTCGCCTACTTCAAGCAATGTATCGGCGGCGGTGTCGCCATAAAATGAATACGCTGGCTCGCCGTGCTCATACGCCACAAACGCCAGGGTCGTCTGCGCATCAGCATTCAGCAAAAAGCGCGTATCAATACCCTCGCGCTCGACGTGGGCGCGCATAAAGCGCCCAAAGAAATCGGTTGCAATCTTGCCCGCAAAGGCTACTGGCTGCCCCAGGCGCGCAAGCCCCATCGCCACATTATACGGCGATCCGCCAACGTGCATGCGAAAGCCGGTGGTTGTGCCGTTTTCGACGATTGGCAAAAAATCAATCAGGATCTCGCCAATGCTGGTAATCACCTCTGACATAGCACTTCCTCTGTCCTCATTACGCACAGCATCTATCGGATATGGCTTGGCTTTGGCACCGCAGCCAGATACCAGAACTTCCAAGCCGATAACACACTCTGGGGATACGTGCCGATTATAGCAGCTTTACACATACACTTCGCAGCTACTGCGTAAGAATGCTGGCATATTCTATGCTACTAGGCCCACAATTGCAGGCCAGGTTCGGCATTTCTAGGGCAATTTTTGAAAGCATTACAGGAACAACAATGAAGAAAACAAAGATTGCCCCACAACCGGGCTCACCGGCTCAGGCACACCGGCTGCTACCGCTTGGCTGCTTTGGCACTTACCTGCTCGGAGCCGTGATTTTCTGTACAATTGCGACGATTGGTTTTGGGTGGCTGGCAAAGAATATTTTTGCGAATCGCTTTGTCGCATTCGACAATAGCACCATCTTGTGGCTCCATGGTTACTGGACGCCTGCAACCTCGCAGCTTATGCTGCTGCTTACCACCATGGGCGACCCGGTGGTGCTGGTGCCACTGCTGGGTGTTGTAGCCTGCTTCCTGCTAGCCTGTGGCCGCTGGCTCGACGCCGCGGGGCTGTTGTTGGCCGGTGGGGGGAGTGGGCTGCTAAACCTGCTGCTCAAAGAAATTTTTCAGCGCGTGCGGCCATCGCTTATTGATGGGCCGCTGCATCTCACTAGCTATAGCTTCCCAAGCGGCCACTCGATGGGTGCGATCGCGTGTTACGGCATGCTCGCCTATATTGGTATACGGCTGCTGCGCAACATTCGCGCGCGCACTGCGCTGGGCCTGGCTGCCACCATATTAATAGTGAGTATTGGGGTTTCGCGGGTGTATTTCGGCGTACACTATCCCACCGACGTTCTGGGCGGGTTTCTCGCAGGTTTAATCTGGCTAGTCTTCTCGATTGTGGTAACGCAAGCCGCCGAATGGCATGCCCGCCGCATACAGCAAGCATCGAGTGCGCCCTATTCGGTGCCTGCACCGTAAACGCGCACAATATCACCCGGCCCCACACCCAATGTCTGGGCTGCGCTGCCATTCCGCACAGCGAGTTCGAGCCGGCTGCTACTGCCAATCAGGGCAACCAGCGCCCCCAGGGGTACATCGGCAAAGGTATGCTGCAACCCCATAATGCGCTGATCGATAATACGCACGCTTAGCTTATCATTCAGCCGGGCCTCTTCCAAATGCTGCGGCATGATATTCGTAATACAGTTCCCAAAGTGATCAACATGGATGATACGCCCAATGAGCCCGCCTGTGCGCCCGACGCTTGGCTGCTCAAGCTCGGCTTCAACGATAGATGCGAGGCGGGGGCCAAGCGCATCGAGGGAGGCACCTGCGGCCAGGTGCGCCACAACTGGCGCAAATATATCGCGCCCGTGGAAGGTATGGCTCACATGGGTAAGCCAGAAACGCGGATCAGCTAGTTCATACACCGCGCAAGCACTGGCACCCCACCGATCGAGCGCATCGCGCCAGGCGTAGGTGAGTACCCCATTATCGGGCGCGACAAAGGTAGCCTCGGGCGTACTAAGCGCAATCGCGCGGCGCTGGCTACCAACGCCAGGGTCAACCACGACCAGGTGGATCGTACCAGGCGGGAAGTAACCGTAGAACGTTTGGAGAATATAGGCGGCTTGCTGAACGTTTTGCGGGCGAATGGCGTGCGTAATATCTACCAGGCGTGCAGCCGGGGCAATGCGCAGCATCACCCCTTTCATCGTCCCAACATAGCTGTCGGTTATGCCAAAATCAGTCGTCAGGGTGATCACACCATTGTGAATCATACGCTCCCCGTCGGCAGCTAGCTGCATGTCACCCAGCTGCAATATGCTTACGCGCCAATCTCCGCTTTCAGTCGCCCCAGCTCCACATCAACATCCGAAAGCTCGCGCTGGACGTTTACCAGCAGCTCGCGCTGCGAGCGGATGAAACGAGTGTAGGGTGCAATCGCCTCGCGGATGCGGGTAAGCATTTGCTCAAGCTCGCTATCAAATTGCCGACGCATGGTCTCCATCAGCTGCGCGTGCAGGTCAACCAGCTTCTCGTGAAATTCTTTCTTCACCTGGCGGCGCTTGGCGGGCAGAATGAAGAGTCCGACACCAGCAACCAGGCCCGCCGCCAGCAAGCCGGTGAAATCGAGCGCGACGGTGTGAAAGATCGCGATCAATAAGGCACCCAGCCCCACCGCGCCCGCCTCGGTTAAGCCGGTAGCCACAATCGCACCCCGCACATCATCCATCAGCAGCTGCGCTTCGGCTTCGCGATCGTAGGTTGCCACCACCTGCTGCGCCCGCCGCGCCACCGAGTCAATCAGCGCACCGCGATTATAATCGAACGAGCCGCCGATATCACCGATCAGGCCTTGCTGGTGGTGCGGCACGCGCTCGCGGCGCAGGTAATCCATCACCGATTGCCACAGGCGCAAATTCCGATCGATCATCCAGTCGACCAGGCCATGAACTTTTTCTTCGATCTCGCGTGGCACGTCGGCCACAACATATTTCTCAAAATCGTCGCGCAGCTCCTGGGTTCGCATTAAGCGGAAGATATTGCCCAGGCGAATCGTTTCATCGAAGAAGGAATTGCCGCGCAGCTCGAATTCGTGCAGCACGTTTTCGACTTCGGTGAGGTGATATTTGAAATCGTCGCTCAGATCGCTTTGAAAGAGATCAAGCTGGCGTTCGATATTATCGAGCGTGCTGAAATCATCCTGAAGTGTGCCAAGCCGATCTTCAACAACCGCCAGGTACTTGTCGTTCAGGTGGCGGGCCACACCCAGCGGTGAAAGCAGCTTCAGGCGCACGCGCTGCTCTTCGTCCAGCGTTTCAAGAATATAACGCTCGATGGTTTCGAAGCGGCTGGCTTGCCACACCTCATCACCGCCGCCTGCACGCGCGCGCTGCGCCAGCCGCGCCGAGACAGGGAAGATCTCGGGGGTGAAGCCGAGCAGATCACGGGCATTTTCGCGAATAAACGTCACTACCTGCTCAACTTCGGCTGGTTCCAGCAGATCGGCCTTGTTCAGGACGATCACAATCTTCTTGCCCCATTCCTGAATGGCTGAAAGGAAGGCGCGCTCGCTTTCGGTAAAGGGGCGATCAGCCGAAGTGACGAACAGCACCAAATCGGAGCGTGGAATGAAATCGCGCGTAAGCTCTTCGTGGCGGCGAATAATGGCATTTGTACCCGGCGTATCTACAATTGTGAGGCGCTTGAGCACATCGGCAGGGAAGCCGCGTTCAAGCAGAAACTCCTCGGCGGTGTGCTCGCCCGGCTCGGGGGCGTAACGGAGCAAGGTAATGCGATCGGTCGTAGGGGTTACGCCTTCGGCTACCACTTTATCACCCAGCAGCGCATTAATGAAGCTCGATTTGCCCGAGTTGAACTCACCAGCGATCACGAGTAGGAACAGCTCATCGAGATGCGCAATGGTATCGTCGAGCGTGCGGCTATCGCCAGGGGCGACATCGGCACCAAAGCGCGCCAGGGCGTCGCGCAACGCTGCCAGAGCCTTGCGTTCCTGCTCTAGCAGCGCCTCTTGCCGCTCGGTTAATACTTTCCGGCGGCTCAACAAACCTACCATTGTTTTTGTGCTGGTCATGGAGACCTTTCTATCGCGTTTGGCACGGTGCCGCTATGCGGCCACCGGCATGGCTGGTAGTGTATCATCGAACACGGGTTGTGTGCAACTACAAGCACAGCAATAGGTACCACCCGTGCCCTGACTGATAAGACGTATTGGCGCGATATCAGTCACGCTTACCTATAGCAAATTCGGTACCGCTTGCTTCACTATGTATCAAATAGCGGTTTTATTGCTCTTTATTACTATACTCGCCAGCAAATTACTCGCCAGCAAATTTAGGACTTTCGCTAACTCAAGCAAATTCTTCATGTTCTAGGTGTTTTTTTGCGCGGAGCGCAAAAAAACACCTAGAAAAAAGAAAAAGTACCGTGCTGCCGCAGGCATATAAACAAGGAAGCGAAAGCCCTAAAATTGTAGATAAGAAGATGGTATGCGCCCTCCCTCGGTTCGGGTCAGTGCACTAGTCGTGACATTACTTGTTACGCTAGCGGTGGCTGATATATGCGATACCAATCGCGCTATTTCGGTGGGCAGCCCGCTTGTTCGCTTCGCGCCGATGATGGCCTATTGCTACATTGAATCCGCCCAACACTATATTCGGTCGCTTGGCTTCACCAATGTGAATACCCACCAACAGGCAATCGTATCGAACGGCATAACTACCAACAATTCGCTCTATAGTCGCTCGCTTACTCACACAAGGTAGGAACAACAAACCCCAGGTACCAACGTAAGGTGTGGTACCTGGGGTTTTTGCTAGCAACACGTCAATGCGCGCAGGCGGCCCAAGCGATTAGCTGGCCCGCAATTCGGCAATTGGGAACGGCGCATAGGCTCGGCGTATCTCGCGAAACTGCGCATCGGTAAGCGGCGTTTCGCCCAGGTAATACAACACCTGCGCCTGCTCATCGAAACGGGCGCGCTGACGTACCCACCGACCCAATGCTCCCTGGCGCACAATATCGAGGTTCCATGCTGGTGTCACAGAGTCGTAGCGCTCGGCTACCAACCAAACCATTTCGTTAGGGCGAAAGGTGTGTGCCAGGCGGCGCTTCGCTTCGGCCAGCCCTTCCTCGGGCGTAGGTAGCTGAAACCCCAGCGCGTCGAGATTCGGCACGCGTGATAGTTGCTCAGTCATAGTACCCTCACTGTGTGATTTAGCGGTTATTATACCATTCTCTGCACCAAACCTCGCAGCGACGCTCTCGTCAGCACTCGCATAAAGTTGACTTTCTACCGGCGTGCATGCTACAATGGCGCTGCTGCCGGTGTAGCTCAGTTGGCAGAGCAGCTGTTTTGTAAACAGCTGGTCGTGGGTTCGAGTCCCTCCACCGGCTCCACGTCCCAAAGCCCTAAACGCACGCTGCGTTCGGGGCTTTTTCATTGGTTGCCACGCTCATTGCCACGCTTTGTTCTGGGGGCAAACGAAACCTCCTGAGCTAGGATGTGGTTACCACGCCAACACCAAGCACAGGAGGTCTCGTTTGCCTCAGCCTTCCCGAACCTTAAGTTCAGGATGTCTAATGTATTACGCCTAATAGAGGTGCTAATAGAGGTGCTAACGGTTCTTTTCGGCAATGCTCTTGGCCTGGAGGTAGAGCAGCAAATAATCGCCCCCACCCGCCTTCGAGTCGGTGCCCGACATGTTGAACCCGCCAAAAGGATGAACGCCGACCATGGCACCGGTGATCTTGCGATTGAGGTACAAATTGCCAACATGGAGATCTTCGCGGGCGCGTTCCAGGCGCTCCGGGTCGTTTGAAAACAAGCCACCGCTCAGGCCGAACTCAGTGTTGTTGGCAATATCCATCGCCTCGTCGAAATCGCCCGCCTTGATGAAGGCGAGCACCGGTCCAAAGATTTCTTCCTGCGAAAGCTGCGCATCGGGTGCAATATCGGCGAAGATCGTCGGTGGCACGAAATAGCCTTCGGCTGCCCCATCGGTGGGAAGCTCACCCCCCAGCACCAGCCGCCCCTCGTGCTGCCCGATCGCGATGTAGTGCCGAATCTTATCCAACGAGCGATTATCGATCACCGCACCAAGCGCACTCTCGCGCTGCGCCGGGTTGCCCACGCTTAACCCACGGGCACGCTCAACGACTTTAGCCAGCAGCGCATCGTACACTGGGGCAACTGCCACTACCCGCGAGCAGGCCGAGCACTTCTGCCCCTGAAAGCCAAAGGCTGCCGCAATAATGGCCTGCGCGGCACCATCCAGGTCGGCGGTCTCATCGACAACCGTTGTGTCTTTTCCACCCATTTCGAGGATGGCGCGCTTGAGCCAGCGCTGGCCCGGATGCACCTTCGCGGCGCGCTCGTAGATGCGCAGGCCAATTTCCTTCGAGCCGGTAAAGCCAATGAAGCGCGTCTTCGGGTGATCAACCAGCACATCGCCAACAACTGCATCCTGGCCGGTGATAAACGAGACAACGCCTGCGGGCACGCCCACCGCCTCAAGAATTTCGAATAGCTTGTAAGCAATCACCGGGGCACGCGGCGAAGGTTTGAGCACTACGGTATTCCCCGCTACCAATGGCGCAACCACCAGGTTCGTGGTAATTGCCAGCGCAAAATTCCAGGGTGGAATGGCGATGCCTGCCCCGAGTGGAATATAGTGCAGCTCGTCTTTCTCGCCTGGAAGCTGGTACACCGGCTGTGGGCCAGCCAGGCGCAGCATCTCGCGCGCATAAAACTCACAGAAATCGATCGCTTCTGCAACATCGGCATCGGCTTCGACCCAGTTCTTACTGATTTCATAGACCAGCCACGCACACAGCTCGAACTTGCGGCGGCGCATTTCGGCAGCGGCTTGCACCAGGTAATTCACACGCTGCTCGGCACTGGTTTTGCGCCAGCTTTCGAAATGCTGATTGGTGGCCTCTATCGCAGCGATTGCCTGCTCAGCCGACGCGCTGGAAGCATACCCAACCACCTCCGCTGGTTTGGCCGGGTTGGTTGAGGGGATCGTCACATCGGTAACAATGCGCTCGCCATTAATGACCAGCGGATAGGTTTTGCCAAATTGGGCTTTAACATCGGCGAGCGCGCGCTCCATGGCGGCAGCGTTATCGGGGTTGTTGAAATCGGTAAATGGCTCGTTTCGGTACTCAGGTAGCGTCATTGCACCTCTCCTACAGTTTACGCGGGCTTGCGGTTTACAGATCATCCTGCCACCAGGGCGTGGTGCATTATAACACTGCCTCGGGCGTATCATCGGGTGGCTGCGCAATTAGCGCAACGGCACCGGTATGTTACGGCTGTTCTTCGCCAGCCATGGCGAGCAACATAGCCCATTGCGTGGGCGATACCGGCACCACCGAAAGGCGGCCTTGCCGCACCAGCGCGAAATCGGCGAAGGCCGGGGTTGCCTTAATTGCCGTGAGCGTAACCGGGCGAGCTAACGGCTGTAATGGCTTCAGGTTTACCACAACGAGTTTTGGGTCATTTTGTTGCGGGTCGGGGTAGGGTTCGCTGGTTATTTCTGCTAAGCCTACTGCCTGGCGTTCGTCGCCGGTGTGATAAATCAGCGCCAGGTCGCCAGGGTGCATGGCACGCAAGTGGATCAGGGCAGCGTTATTGCTCACCCCATCCCACACCGCTGCGCTGTCGCGCGTCAGGTCGGCGAATGCGTAATCATTTGGCTCGGTCTTTAATAGCCAGTATTGCATGAGTGCTAGCTCCTTGAGCTTCTATTCACACGAGGGATGGTAGCAAGCGCCGCATTACGGCTGATTGGTAGCTTCTTCAGGCGCAACAATCGGTTCGAGCCGCAGCCGGGTGATGCCCATACGCAGCTCAGTTCCAGGCGTGATCGTGCGCTCACGCCGAATACGCTCTTCGGCGGCACCCGGCGGCGTCATCCACGTGCCGTTTTTACTGGTATCGCGCACCACAATCTGGTCGTCATCACCCACCGCCAGCAAAGCATGATCTGCTGAAATCAGCTCGTCGCCAGCGAGTGTAAGGCGATACTCGTGGTGCTGGGGGGCACGCCGTCCAATCAAGTTATCGCCTTCCATTAAGGGCAGCACCCTTTCGGCGCGCGTTTCGGTAGGTAGTACCCGCAGCTGGAAGCGTGCAGGTGCAAGATCGAACAGAAATCGAGTGCCGTCGTGCCAGAGGCGGCCACCAAAGATATTGGTCGCGATGGTAGGTAGCGCCTCGGCGGGCAGGGCAGCGGCGGGCCGCAACATTGTCGCAAACGCTGGAAGTTCATCAAGCCCCAGCACCTTGAGCTGGCGGCGATGGTCGGCTATCGCTAGCGAAATCTGCGTATCGGGGTGGGTGATTGGCGTACACACAACAGCGCCAACCATGCGCTCGAATGCAGGCGCATCGTATGAAACTCCAGGTAGTGCCGGATCTACGCTCTGTAGGCGGGTGCGCACGGCATCGCGTTGCATCGCAACATAGTGAATCGGCGTGCTACCATCAGTCTCGGTAATTGGTGTATTAGTGTCGCGGTAGACCCAGTGACCGTTGGGCTGGGCTACAATCGGGCCGCGGTAGCTGCGTACCGCCCCCACAATTGCCGCGTTTGGCTGCAGCAGGAGCAGATCGACAGGCGCGAGATCAAGGTTTGGTACGAAATGCAGCAGCAGCACCGTGGGCACATCGCTGCGCGCGGCCTCAATCCGTGCCCGGGCATCTATCGCCAGTGTGCGGAGCGCCCGCCGCTCGGCGGAAGTAGCCGGAATCTGCCCAAGGTAGATCTGCGGATGCACAGCGCTTCTCCATGCTGAAACCAATGCTGAGAGAGTATAGCGAGCTGTGCTACGCTCGTCAATAGAACGTGCGACAATGTAACACCCTGGCTTTATTTATGAGTATACTGGTAGCTTTTTACCTGGCTGAGAGGCGTGGTTTGTAGCACAAAAAAGTAGACATCTATGCGGTAGCAGGTTATTGCCAAAACACATTTATTGCATCTGTACGCCAAGCTCAGCGTTCGCGACCGGGCGGGGGGCGGTTGGTGAAGCGTACCGCCGAGGATTGTTACAGAAATGAGAGAAATTATTAAAAAATCGATAATGTTCTTGACAACTGCTACACAAGAGAGTACAATCCATCGGGATAGTTATGTCTTCTCAATCATTCAGAACAAGTGATCTAATTCACCCGCGCTGGTACAAACTGTTAATAATATCCCAGTGTGCCTAGTAGCGAACAACAAATGGCTGGAGTGGTTTAGTACCGTGGTCATGTTACGAAGACGCGCAGATCTAAGTATTATGTGAAGCGGAAAATAACTGGCTGTTGCGGATGTAACTAGTCATGCCCTTGAAATCTACAATTTCATTGACACCCTTTTTATTTAGTGTTACACTATCGAATTAGAACAAATGTTTTAATAGCGTGTGTGCTATTGTGCGTTCCCGCTGGTTTATCCTGTGCGTCTTTGTTTTGATCGGGTGCGGGCAACCGCTCCAGATCAACACACCTTCGGCGCGCGCAACACCAGTAATAATTGTACCGGCACCAGCTCGTACCGCAGGTACGCTACCAGAAAACACGCAAACACCGGTTGCAGTTACGCTACCTATTCCATCACCACAGCCAAGTAGCGAACAACAACCAATAGCCAGCGCAGTACCCGCACCATCCGTGACTTTATCACCAACTATGCCGTCATCCGTCGTGGTGGTACCGCGCACAGCAGTGCCATTAAGCAATGAGCAGCGGTGGCGCGAACAAGAGGTAAATCGGCAGGTTTTTGATGGAATTCGCCTATATGTCGCCCGGCAGCCCGTGCCGCTTCAATGGTTTGATCCAGTCACTGGGCAGTCGGTTGAAATTGGAACGCTGATTGGCGAATTTCCCGCGCAAGCCCAATTTACATTGCGCGCCAACGGCCAGCTAGCATTAGAAGTACCGTACCGGATTAACAACGATTTTGGGTTAACGGCTATTTCCGAAGCATTACGAGATCGGATGCGCGCGGCCGGGTATGCAGAGAGTGTTGAAGGATACATTATTCTTTCTGATCTTGTAGTACCAAAACAATAAGCACTCAGCAGGAGTTGCTGAATTGCGACGTCTATCGTTATATCAAATGAGTAATTGTTACGATGCAGCTCGGCGGACTTAACATTGTGTGTAGTCCGTAGGGCGCTTTCTCTTTTGTAAAGGATTTTATGTATACAATTCAATATAATCATACTACGCCCCACTATCACTCTACATCATTCCAAGGAGGCGTCTGTGAGTAGTCGGTATCTTGACATGATGCGCAGCCAGCGGCGGCGCGGCGGTGGAGTTCAGTTTACCTCAAAAACATTGCTGGCGATCCTCGCCTTGATCGCGATGGGCGGCTCAGCGGTATACTGGTGGGGGGTTCAATCAACCCTCATCCCCGACAATAAAATTGTGGCGTTTGCCTTCACTGCGATTCTCGTGCTTGCTCCACCCAGCTTAGTGAGCTTCCTCATTCCCTGGAGCCCTGGTGGGATGTTGCTGCAAAAAGTAAACGCGAAAACCTGGGGCTACGCCGTGGTGATAGCCTGTTCGATCTACCTACTCTATTACTCTTTCCAGATACAGTGGAGCTGGTGGGCCGCGCAACAGGTAGTAGCCGAAAGCGGCTTGATCTACCAGCAGGTGTTTGTTGGTATGATCGGTTTTATCATCATACCTGCGCTACTGTGGACTCCTGTATCGTCGGATGAGCTGGTAGAACAAGTGCGCCAGGCGCACCTGGTGAAGCGCTACGAGCTGCAAACACAGGCCGATATCGCCATTCTGCGTGCGACCCTTTTGCGTGCGCAAGAGAAGGCGCTGGTTGGCTTTGCTAACCTCACTGTCGATGAGCGCGAGGAACTTGCTGCTGTAATGCGCAGCCTGGTTGGTGGCATCGACCGAACCTTGCGCGAGGTTGGGCAAACGGTGAAAACTGTGAGCGGTGTAGCCATGCCCTTCGATGGCATGCTCGACGATAACGAAGATATTCGCGACGTATTAGAGTATATCAGTGAAAGTCTTACCCGCTCGACGCTGACAAGCAAGGCCGATGCTGAGCGCCACGAAATGGCACTTCAGGCCCCCGCCGAACCGCACTACGACGATCGCCGCCGCACCGACCCACGGCTCGACCCGCGTGAGTCGCGCTATTACCAGCCCGACCCACGCCGCCGCGGCACACGGGATGATGATCGCGAGGTGTAGCGATGCGCGGACGACAGTATGCAACCGGTGGCGCATTACCGGAACGCGATCTGCAAGAGCTGACGGATGTGCTGGCGCTGCGCCTGTACCAACGGCTTGGGCCGCGTGCGTACCGCCTGACGCGTCAGGATGTGGCTGATCTGATTGACCCTTACACCAACGACCTTGTTGCGGAAGATCGCTCGATCGTGCCGTGGCTGGTGTGGAATTTACTCCAAGAGGGTATGGAGATCGAATACCACATGCGCTAAACCGCATACGAATGCAGGAAGGCGGGCATCAGTACGGTGCCCGCCTTTTTTATTCTTAGGGTAATGTGTGATGAGCAGGAAAATTGGACTTCTGGGCGGGTCGTTCGATCCTATTCACTACGGTCATCTTGCGATTGCGGAAGATGCGCGGCTGGCCTTTCAGCTCGATCGCATTCTGTTCATTCCTGCGGCGCAACAACCGTTCAAAATGGGCCGACACGTTGCTTCCGCTGAAGCACGGCTGGCGATGGTGCAACTTGCCTGCGCTTCTAACCCCTATTTTGAAGTCTCGGATGTAGAACTACAGCGGAGCGGCGCCTCGTATACGGTCACAACCTTGGAAACGCTCCAAGCAGCAAGCAATGATCTGCTGTTTTTATTAGTTGGCGCAGACTCAGCGGCTGATCTGCCCCGCTGGCACGCAGCCCGCCGAATCGTTGCCCTCGCACGGCTCATTGTGATTGAGCGGCCTGGCCGCCTCCTCGATGCTGAGCACCTGTACACCAATCTCCCCGAACTAAAAGGCCGACTTGATGTGTTACGCGGGCCTCAGCTGTCGCTTTCTAGCACGGTGCTGCGCCAACGAGCTGCGACCAATACATCATTACGCTACCTCACACCCGATCCTGTTGTTGAGTATATGCTTGAACATCGGCTCTATTCCTCGGGCGCAGCGCTTGAGGCGCAACGTTTATGAAGCGAGTGTGGGCGCTACATCTTTACCATGCTGCCATTGCTGTAAATAGGGGTATGGCGCGATTTCGCCCCGGCGCATGGCCCAATCATCGGGAGTAGTTGGGTGCGAAATACCAAAGTGAAGATGTGGCGCGGTATTGGCGGCATCGCCGCTTTTGCCGGTGCGCCCCAGCAGCTGACCGACGACGACGCGAGTTCCAACCTGAATGTCTTCGGCCACAGCCGAAAGGTGTGAGCCATAGTAGCGTACTCCATCATCGCCGATGATCGCCACCGCAAGCCCGCCGCGCGTTGCACCGTCGTTCACTGTCGCCACCCAATGATCTTCGCGGCTGACGAAATCGACGACGCCGCTGGTAACTGCAACAAATTCACTTCCTACCGGGCAAAAAATATCGGTGGCAGGGTAATCGTGGTGGTACCGACCATAACGGATAGCCCCACGACTGCGCACCGGGAAGGTGTAACGGCGCTCGGCGGCAACCGTTGGGGTATTGACCACTTGAGTAGGGATTACGATGGTGGCGCGCGGCAATGATGAAGGGCTAGGCAGTGGTGAAGGATTTGGTACAGCGGTGCTAGGAGGTTTTGGAGTAGCTGTTGCTAGGTGGGTAGGGGTAGGCTGTGCGGTAGAGCTTACTGTAAGCGATGGCGTGGGCAATGGTGCAGTAGAACGGCCAGCACAGCTCACCAGCACATAAACAAACACTCCAGCAACAATCGAGCGGAACAGCTGATATTTCATGCCTGATATTATAACATCGGCGGCTAAGCGCTCTGGCTTGCCGCCGATGTTGTATCGCAACTGTACGCGTTATTTCACGTCTGTGTAGGCCAGGCAACTACACTTGCCGAATTGCGTAGCCACGCAGCCGCAGCGCATACTCAATACCAGCCTGCAAATTCGAACGGGTGACGATATTGCGCAGTTCGACGCCGAGCTGGACGATTGTTTGGGCAATTTCAGCACCAATGCCTACTAGCACCACCTGCGCACCAAGCAAGTTTACCGCCCGCGCCATCTGAATGAGGTAGTTTGCTACGCCAGTATCAACTACGGGTACGCCGGTAATATCAAGGATAAGGACATCGGCGCGGCTAACCACAATCTGCTCAAGGGCGGCTTCCATAATCTGGGTTGCTCGGCGTGAATCGACAGCACCAGTGAGTGGCAACACGAGCACGCCTTCATAAATCGGCACGATCGGTGTCGAAAGCTCCTGAATGAGCTGCCCCTGGTAGGCCAGCGCATAGTCGCGCTCGGCCAACATCTGCTGAGCCTCGCGCATCACGTCGCTGTAGGCACCGATGATCGCTTTGCGCTGTTCATGCAGCACCTGCTCGATCTTCCGCTCAAGCTGTATATCCAGTGGTAACTTGGATTGATCTAGCAAGTCGAGGACGGCGGTGCGCATAGCGTCGGTCACATACATCGTCTCACGTACATCGATCTGGTTGGCAGCCCGCCGCGCGCTGGTTGATTTGGCGAGCTCGACCACTGGTGTCGGGTCATCGTTTTCGAGGAAGCCCTGCAAAACTTGTGTCGTCCGGTCAAGAACCTCGCGCAACGCAGTTTCGCTTATCTGCTGGTACGAGGCTCCGCCATGTGTATGCACATCCACAGTTAGGCTGTCGACGAATTGCTTGTGATTAGCGCGCCAATACTCAAGAATTTGCTGTGTTGGGGTCATAGTCTAACCCTTTTTTTGTATGTAGCTTTGCAGGAATAAAGAAATTCAACCGTGCGCACACTCTCTTGGTATTGTAGCTCAATGCCATAGCAGGGACAGGATCGATATTATTACAATCAACAAACATTTGGCAAGGGTACACAGAATCGCCCATACTCTCTGATACCGTATCGCTTGCATCTATAGAAACAAGGGTACTCTTGGATTAGTCAACATCTCTTCTGT
>JAFEAS010000099.1:0-20344 GCA_018266315.1 Chloroflexi bacterium SZAS-1
CGATAATTCGAAAGATGCTGGGCCGCCCAGCGCTGGCGCGCGAGCTGTAATTGCCCGCTCACTTGCCATTCACTGAAACGCCAGCCTACCACCGCTAACAGGGCAACCACCACAAATAGGCTCAGAATAACGGTACGGCGCGACGGCCACATTTTGGTAGTATCGGGCGGCATAGTGAGTTGCTCGTTTATACTACGCGAATATTCGGCAGGTGCCTATTATACCAAATCCCCGGCAGGCACTCGCGCATAATGGGCATACCTCCGCCCAAAGACCGATTGCGCAATAGCCCGAAGTGCGCTATGCTACCGCTGGAACTGAACAGCAAATCGTGAACGATAAAGTCGATGCGCCCCGGCCATCGGCTCTTTTGCTGTGCATATTATGAGGAGAAGCCCCATGCGAGTAGGCCTCGACTTTGGAACGACCAACTCTAGCGCTGCGATCTACGATGGTACGCGCGTGCGGCTCCTCAAGCTCGACCCGGTGAATAGCGCACCAACGATTATGCGCTCGACCCTGTTCATTTCGCGCGAGGGTGCGCCTTTTATTGGTCGCGCAGCCATTAATCACTTCACCGAAGGAAATGTTGGCCGCGAGATCGAGTACGAGTGGCGTTACCTCGGCGACCAGGAGCTGACGCTGGCGGAAGTTGGCACGGTCGTTCAGGCGCTGTACGCCGTCGTCGATGCAAATGCGCCCGGTCGGCTATTCCAATCGCTCAAAACCCACCTGCGCGATAGCTCGTTCACGGGCACGGATGTGTTTGGCACGCGCTACACGCTCGAAACGCTCATCGCCGTGGTGCTACGGCTCATTCTCCAGCGCATCGAAGCCGAGCTTGGGCAGCCAGTTACCAGCATGGTGCTGGGCCGCCCGGTTCACTACTCAACCGATCCCAAGCTCGATGAACTGTCGATTACGCGTATGCGCCGGGCCGCCGAAGAAGCCGGGCTGCCGCCATTCACATTCTTGCCCGAGCCAACCGCCGCCGCTCTCTCATATGCAGCTACGGCCCGCGGTGAGCAGAACATTCTGGTGTTCGACTTTGGTGGTGGCACCCTCGATGTGACGGTGATGCGGATCGATGAGCAGGGCCGCCGCGATGTGCTGGGCACCGATGGCGTGCCGATTGGTGGCGACTTGCTCGATCGGCGCCTGGTAATGGGCAAAGTGCTGAGCCATTTTGGCGAAGGCGCGACCCTTGGCCCGCGCAAAATGGCGCTTCCTGCGGTGCTGCTCGATCACCTAAGCGAATGGCAAACCATTGTTGAGCTAACCCAACCGCGATACCTAAACATTATTGATGAAGCCGTGCGGATTGGCGACAAACCCACCGAGCTAAATGCGCTGCGCACGCTGGTGCGCGAGAATTATGGCCTGCCGCTGTACGAGGCGGTTGAGCATGCCAAAGTGCGCCTGAGCGACGAGCCACGCGCTCCGATTAGTATGGATGCGCCTGGCATCAAATTCAGCGAAACTGTTGAGCGCTGGGATTTCGAGCGGCTGATTGGCCCCGATGTGCGCGAAGTTGCCGCCTGTGTCGATCGGGCGCTGGCCGGTGCCGGGCTTACGCCGCACGACATCACGGTGGTGCTACGTACCGGCGGTTCGTCGCGCATCCCGCGCTTTGTGCGTATGCTGAGCGATAAATTCGGTGCCGACAAACTGCAAGAAATGGATGTGTTCACCGGGGTTGCCGCCGGGCTGGCAATCGCCGCCGCCAGCCCACAGTATCAGAAATAGCCACTTATTCAGTACCCAACTGCTCGCGGTAAAACGCCGTCTGCCCAAAGCTTTCTTCAAGCGCCACCTCAATCGCCGTCAGGTGGGTGGCATCAGCGCGCGCAGCCAGCTCGGCACGCAGGCGGCTACACAAATACCGCGCCATCATTTCTACAGTAGTATTCGGCAGGTCAAGCAGCACCACATCCTCGCGTGGGAAGCGGTACCAGCGCCCCTGCGTGCGCGCAATAACACCACCATCGGCGGTTTCCTCAATTGCCACCAGCGGGTTGTGCAGCGGCAAAAGCATCCGATGATCAAGCTCGTCGGTCAGGCGCTTCATCATGCGCTTCAGCGTAACGAAATTGAAGACATAGGCGTTCTGCTCGGTCGGGCCTTCGAGCGTTACCCCCAGGCGATAATTATGCCCATGCAGCGGCTCAACCCGGTCGCCATCGTATGAGGCAAAATGCCCGGCGGCAAACATCAGGTTATCGCGGCTTACGGCAATACGATATATACCCATAGCACCTTCTTCTGCTTGTATCGCGGCTTCTGAGCATGCTATTATACGTGAGTAAGTACCTACACTCGGCGCTTACGCCATATTGGTGCAACTGTTTGCTACTGCCTGCGTATCATTTCCAAACGGATCCTCTCGAAGGAGTTGTATATGCGCAAAGTCTCCGCCTTCCTGCTCTTCGCGCTACTGCTTACGGCCTGTAGCCTGCTCGGCGATAGTACCAACACACCCACTGCGCCCGCACAGGCACCCAGCAACGCGCTGAAAATTAGCATTGCTTACAGCCCAGAAAAAGAGGGCTGGCTAAAAGATCGCATTGCTGCCTTCAACGCAACCAGCACGAAAGTGAACAACCAGGTTGTGTTCGTTGAAGGGCTGAACAAATCGAGCGGCGCAGCCCGTACTGAGATCAAAAACGGCCAGCTCAAAACCACTATCTGGTCGCCTTCGGCCTCAACCTGGCTGGAAGTGCTAAAACAAGAAGCGGGCAACCCGAATGTTGCGGTATCAAATCGCCCGCTTGTGCTCACTCCCGTCGTCATCTCGATGTGGAAGCCAATGGCCGAAGCGATGGGCTACCCCAACACGCCAATTGGCTGGGCCGAACTGCTCGCGCTAACCAACGACCCGCAGGGCTGGGGCAAGTTCGGTCACCCGGAATGGGGCCGGTTTAGCTGGGGCCATACCGACCCGGAGATCAGCACTTCGGCGCTTTCAACGCTGCTGGCCGAATTCTATGCCTCATCGGGCAAGCAGCGCGACCTGACGATTGCCGATATTCAAAGCGCGAAGAGTCAGCAATTCATCCGCGACCTGGGCAAGAGCATTAAGCACTATGGCTACAACACGCTGGTGTTCAGCGATAACATGCAGAAATTCGGTATGAGCTATATCAGCGCCTTCCCCATGGAGGAGATCACGCTGATTGATTTCAACAAAAATAAGAACCCGCCCGTGCCGCTGGTGGCAATTTACCCTAAGGAAGGCACCTTCTACCACGACGACCCGTTTATCGTTATGGCGAGCGCCACCGCCGAAGAAAGGCAGGCTGCCGACCAGTTCTTCAACTTCTTGCAAAGCGCCGAAAGCCAGAAACTCGCTATGAGCTTTGGCTTCCGCCCGGCGAATGTCGATGTGCCGCTGGCCGACCCGATTAGCCCGGCGTATGGTGTGCAGCCACAGGGCGTGCAAAATGTACTACCCTTCCCGCCCGCCGATGTCATCGTAGCCGCCAAGCAAACCTGGGCGCAAAATCGCAAGCGCGCCGACGTAGTGCTGGTAGTCGATGTGTCCGGCTCGATGGATGAAAATGGCAAGCTCGACCAGGCCAAAGCCGGGCTCGATACCTTCTTGCAGCGCATTCTGCCCGAAGACCGTATTGGGCTGGTGTCGTTCTCTAGCACTGCCAAGGTTGAAGTACCACCGGCGCCATTGAGCGAGAATCGCATTCCACTGAGCGATGCAATTCAGCGGCTGCGCCCCCAGGGAAAAACTGCGATCTACGACTCACTGCTGGTTGCCAAGCAGGCGCTCGATGCGCTACCGCCCGAGAGTGACGAGCGAATTAAGGCGATCGTACTGCTCACCGACGGTGCCGAGAACGCCAGCCGCACGACGCTGGAGCAGCTTAAAAACCAGTTTGATGAAAGTGGAATCAGCATCTTCCCGGTGGCCTACGGCGGCGACAGCGACCAGGCTCAGGCTGCCGGTACGCTCCAGGCAATTGTAGATTTCTCGCGAACCATTCTGGTGAAGGGCAGCACGGGTGATGTCGGCCAGATCTTCGATAACCTGAGCCGCTATTTCTAGCACAGACGTAGCCACGTTTGAGGCATGGTGCCTACGGCAGTGTTCGTGTGTTTTTCGCGTGTAGCACGAAAAACACACGAACGAAACTACCACTTTGCGGGAGGCAAAAACACCGACCGCAGAAGCCTTGTTCGTAACTCGTAGATGGAGCAGGCCTAATCCTGCTCGATGAGGAGTAACTGCCGCTCGTAATCGAGCGTAATTGCGGCAAAGCGCGCCAGCAGGCGATTACCAATATTCGCCCGGCCCGCCCGGCCCAGGTCGCCATGCTGCGTTTGTGGCAGATCAAGCTCAATATCCGTCAATTCGAGCGGGCCAAGGCGCACCGGCCAACCGCCACCGCGTAGCACCGTGTTACCGCCGCCAAACCCAATGCCCCGAGCAAACTGAAAGCTAGCGCGGCCTGCCTGCACCCCAAGCAGTTCCCCAAGGTCGGCACCAATCGTCAGTGCCGCGTTCGATCCAGTATCGAGGGTTGCCAGTGCAACCGGCACTCCATCGATCGTCACATCGCTCAGCGCCGGGAAATGCTCAAAAAAGACCAGTGGAAGGGCCAGAGGCGACTGAGACATCTGCGCAGCGCCAATATCGGGATGCGCCAGGGTAAGCATACGACGGCGATAATCGATGTGGAGCACGACCTGACGCAGCACGTTATAGCCCAGCACCACATCAACCTCGAAGGGTGCGCTGCCTAATGCCACCGCCGGGGCAAACAAATCGCGGATAATCAGGTCGCCAATGCGCAGCCAGGGCAGCACCGCTTCGGTAAAAGGCACGGCATCGCTTACTGCACCCACCCCCAGGCCGCTGCCGCCAGTAGCCAGCGCCAGCCGTTGCGCCAACCCAGCGTCAACCGCCGAAGGGTCGGTGCCAGTGTCAAACATTACCCGCAACGGGCGACCGCCAGGGCCAGCCGCTGCGCAGCACACCAGGTCGTTGCCTTCGCACAACGGCACCGCTACATACCCGCGCGAAGAGAATTCCAGGCGCGTTCGATCCTCAAACATGCCCGCAGCCCTACCCGATTTCGGCGTTACTTCACCATATACATTACCACATAACGGCAGTAGCGCCGTAGTGGGGGCATCTTTTCGAGCAAGACGTCATCGAGTTGCCGTAGCGCCGGGAATTTTTTATGGAAACCAAAGCCGCGTTCAAGCATACTGAGCAGCTCAACTTCCTGGTAGTGGAATTCGCGGAAGCGCGCGCCCCAGGCATGAATTTCTTGGTACGAAAGCGGCTTATCGGCACCACGTGGGGTTTTCTTCGGGTACCACACATGATCGCGCACGACATTCAGCACCGGATTCATGCCCATTGGCTCGCTAAATACCGCTTTCCCACCTGTTTTGAGCACGCGGTACAGGTCATTCGCGCCGATCGATACATCGAGGTGGTGCAGAATTGCCTTGCCAAAAATAATATCGAAGGACTCATCGGCGAATGGCAGCGTTTCGCCAGCGGCTACGGCTAAGGCTGCTGTTCGCCCGGGGGTATTGGCCGCGATACGACGCTCGGTCACATCGACACTGCGGCGCGAAAGATCGAAGCTGGTGACATGAGCACCACTGCGTAGCAATAATGTCGAAACATGCCCCAGCCCGCAACCATATTCAAGCACTCGTTTTCCCTTCAAGTCGCCAAGAAATTCGGTTACCCCGCGCAGCTGAGGGCGCCCATGTGAATAACTTTCAAAGGTTTCTTCGGGTGCAAATGTGGTAATACGCCCGCGCGGGCCATCGGCAATAGAATCCCATTTGGTGGTTTCAATCTGGTAAATTTCCTTAAGCGTCATTCTCACTCTCCTTAATTGTTGGTTACAAGTTACAGCTCAATATGAATGAAACCTGTTGATGTCTTTAAAGAGTACGACGATTTCGACAAGTTCAAGTGGTGTAATTGTGCCCTACCTGATCACAATACACTTATACTTATATTATAGTGATACACTGAGTATATTTACAACGCGTATTTTGTCAAATAATATTCAAGTAATCGTACTAAATACAACAATAATCAACATGTTATTTATAGAACGAAAATAAATATATTCATAATATCTCCTGATCAATATGACAATAATTCATAATAATAACAATTTCTACTGTTATTCACCGCTTTATAGCAGTACAGCCAATAAAATCACCAATTGCGTAAATTTACACAAAGAGTAATAATATACGCTTGCTAATGCTGTGCCTGCGGCAACATGCTGCCATAGGCACAGCATTAGCAAGCGCAGGTTGGGGGCGTCACAGTCGCCCCAATCTCCATACGACAAGTCATGAAACGGATTTGATATTAAACATCAAACGGCCCGCCTTAAGGCGAGCCGCTGACGACATCGGAGATTTATACAGTGAATTTACGCAATCGCCTTCTGGAAGCAGGCGCGGTGGTGGTAGGTCTTATTTCGGCGGCGGCCATCCATTACCACAACCATATCGCGGTCATTCATGATCTGCTGCCCACAGTTGGTGCAGCTGTGGTCGGTTGCGCGGCCACTCTTATCGCGCGAGGTAACGTCTGTCTTCGATTTCTTCTCAGCCATGGTCTTGTCTCGCTCCGTTCTTGAGCAAATGTGTTTACGTATCCAGACACCGTAGGAATAGCAACGCCCAGGGCGGCCCTGCCGATGTCGAGCAGTATTATAGCACGCTCAACGCTACTTGGCTACTAACGGCACATTAGAATCATGATCATGGTACATCGGCAGTGTCGGGCTCGTCGGGGTCGCGCGAGGCGAAGATGGGCAACAGCCAGCGCCGAGCGCCAAAGATCGAACGGGTGTATCGACCTTTGGCGCTCGGCGTCCGGTTGCACGCGAACCTGAGCAAGTTACTGTGCTATGCCGCTTCAGGCGTTCCTGGCCCACTCGGGGGCGTGGCTGGGCGGCGCACCCGGCGCACCAGGAAGCGACGTAGTACGAACCCGGCAGCCAGCAGGGTGAGCCACACGGGTGCCCACACCAGCACCACAATCGCTACGCTGGCCAATCCCTGCCCAAACTCAACCAGATCGCGCAGTGCCCGGCGCGCAACCGTCGCTGGCTGCCAGCCATCTTCGGTGAGGATCGGTGTCGTGGGTACAGGCGTAAAATACACAGTGATGGTCGAGAGCGCGGCGCTCTGCTGCAGGGATTGGCGGCGACCTTTCACCTGCTCGATTTCGCCCTGGATCTGGCTGAGCGACTCATTGACTTTGAGCGCATCTTCAACATTGTCGGCCTTTGCCAAAAAGCTCAACAGCCGGTCGCGGGTGGCCTCAAGGTTGCGCAGCCGCGAGTCGAGATCGACAAATTCCTCGGTCACGTCATCGCCGCCAACAGTACGCGAAAGCACTTTGTTGGCTATGCCCTGCGCGCCCGCCAGCGCATCATCGAATCGTGCGGCTGGCACGCGAAACGTCACGCGCGAGGTCATATCGTTATCGGTGCCCGAGGTTTCAACCTTCACCACATAGCCGCCCAGCTGGCCCACCAGTGTGCGCAGGTTCGCTTCGGCCTCGCGGGCGCTGGCTACCTGTAGCGAGAGATCGGCAGTTTTGATCACCAGGCGCTCAACATTACTTTGAGCAGGCTGGCCTGGCTCAGCGGCAGGTTGCGAATCGTACTTTTCCAGTGCATCTGCGCCAGTGCTCGCGCCACCGCCTGTAGCCGGTGCACCAGGGGCTTGTTCCGATGTGTTGGCCATTGAGGGTGCCGTTGTGGCAGCGCCGCCACAGGCAGCCAGGGCGAATGCCAGCGCCAGCAGAGCAAGAATTCGTGCGTAGTTCATGGTGTGCTCCTTGGTGTTTGTCGTTTAGAATGTTCACTGCACCCATGACGATGCACGCGCGTGTTCGGTTCCAGCAATTTACCTACAACATATTCTCATTGGCGCGTTAATACAATCAGCAGAAAGAAAAGCGATGTCACTCCGTTTTCATGAGATTGCCGAAACAAACCACCGCATTCTGAACCCTTTCACCGAAGCGCAGCTGATGCAGCTCGGCACAATCTGCCGCTTACGGCCAGGCATGCGCCAGCTCGACCTTTGCTGTGGTAAGGCCGAAATGCTCTGCCGCTGGGCCGCACATTTTGGCATTGAAGGCGCAGGCGTTGATATTAGCTCGGTGTTTCTAGACGCCGCCAGCGCGCGCGCCAGTGAGCTTGGCGTTGCACAGCAGGTACATGTAACCCAGGCCGATGCCAGCACCTACCCAATTGCGCCCAATGCATTCGATGTGGTGAGCTGCATCGGAGCAACCTGGATCGGCAATGGGCTGGTGGGCACAATTGAGAAGATGCGCGTCGGGCTGCGCGCCGCCGATAGCTTCTTGCTCGTTGGCGAACCGTTCTGGATCGACGAACCGCCCGAGGCCGCCTATGCCGCTGTAACCGGCGGCGACCGCGCTGCCTATACCACCCTGGCTGGCACCCTTGAACGCATTGAGCACACGGGCTGCACGCTCGTAGAAATGATCCTTGCAACGCACAGCGGCTGGGATCGCTATGTCGCAATGCAA
This sequence comes from Chloroflexi bacterium SZAS-1, assembly GCA_018266315.1. Lineage (GTDB taxonomy): Bacteria > Chloroflexota > Chloroflexia > Chloroflexales > Roseiflexaceae > Kouleothrix. The sequence goes on from JAFEAS010000099.1 coordinate 8,567, forward strand.
TGGATGGCCATCGACGATTGGCTGCGCGCGCACCCGGCCCACCCCGATGCCGCCGCGCTGCGCGCCTGGAATGACCAGGGGCGGCGCGCATACATGGAATATGGGCGCCGCTACTTTGGCTGGGGCGTGTTTGTGATACGGCAAGGGTAATCGAGGCGCGCAGCTAGCGGTAGAAGCAACTAGACGGTTGGCCCATGCAGCAGCACCGGCACCGGCGCGGCACGTAGCACCTTATCGGCGATACTGCCCAGCACCAGCCGAGTAAACCCACTCCGGCCATGAGTCTTGATTGCGATCAAATCCATGTGCTGCTCGGCGGCGTAGTTTAGAATGACGTTTGCCAGCGGTGTTCCCCGCAGCACCTCGGTTGTTACCTCAAGCCCTTGGGTGCGCAGTGGCTGTGCGATCTGCTCAAGATAAACCCGCGATTGCGCAGCTTCGGTATCAACCTCCGATTGGCTCATCGGCACCGGCGCCAGGGTCGCAATCGCCTCTTCAAACTGAAGATCAATCGCCTGAATCAGCGCATATGCCGCATTCCATCGTCGGCCAAACGCGATCGTGCGCTCAAGAGTTTGCTCGGCAGGCTGCGAGCCATCGAGTGGAACGAGAATACGGCGGAATTCGAGAGGCGCCGCCAGATCGGGCGCGGATGCTCCTGGCTGCACCAGCAGAATCGGCTCGGGCGCATGGTGAATGAGGTGCTCGGTGACACTACCAAGCCAAAAGCGCGAAAGATCGCTGCGCCCGTGCGTGGTCATCATCACCAGCTGCACGCCCGTCCGTTCGGCGGCAGCGGCAAGCGCGTGTGCCACGGCACGGCGGGGCGAAGCAACGACACCTGGCTCGCCGTGGTGGTGCGTGTGCTCAATATCTTCCAGCACCGTCGGCTCAGCCAAAACCCCTGCCTGGCTTTGAATGCGCTGCGCAAGATCGGTAAGGTAGGTGAGCCAGTGCTGCCGCTCGGTGCTGTTCGCGCGCGTAGGCACCACATGCGCCAGCTGAAGCACGGCCCCCATCGCGCGAGCAACCCCAATCGCTGCTGGGAGCGCATGCTCACCTGCTAACGAACCATCGAGCGGAACCAGAATCGAAGGAGTATTTTGGGTCATATCCACTTACTCCGTAATTTCGGCACCAGCGCCACTTGCGCGCGGGTTACCGACAAAAAAGGCCAGCACGAATGCCACAATGATCAGGCCCGTAATCAGCATCAGCGCGTCGCGGAAGGCTAGCACCGTGGCTTGAAGCCGCAGCTGGATCGCCACCTGGCGCAATACCTGCGCTTGCACTGGCAATGTCCAGCGCCCTTGTGCGGCGGCTTGCCCAACCACACCACTCATGTAAGTGTACAGCGGCGACGCCTGCGTGGTTTGCTCGGCCAAATGTGCGTAGTGCGGGATCGTCCGATTCTTCACATACGTCGCCAGAAACGATGTAATGAACGCCGATGCAACCTGGCGCTGAAGCGTAAAAAAAGAGGAACCGCGTGCCAGCTTCGCGCGGGGCACATCGCTCAGCGCGATCACACTGGCTGGCTGGCTGGCAAAACCAATGCCAATGCTGCGCCCAATCAGCCAGAGCTGAATTAAGCGCGTTGGCGTTGTAAGCGTGAGGCCAGAGAGCAGGTAGCTCGCTATCCCCAGCGCTACCAGGCCAATGAAGATCGACCATTTCGGGCCAAAGCGATCGGTGGCAAAGCCCGATATGGGCAGCGCAACAAGCGTGACCAACGACGATGGCAGCAGCACCAGGCCAGCCTGCTCGGGGCTTAACCCGCGCAGCACCTGCAAATACTGCGGCACCAGAAAGAGCGCGCCAAATAAAGCGAAGGTAATGGCGATGGTAATTAAGTACGCGCTGCTCCAATTCCAGCTTTTGTACAAGCTAAAATCGAGCAGCGGATCAGCGGTTCGCAGCTCAACGAAGATCAGCGCAATCAGGCACAGCAGGCCAAAGAGGCCAAACCCCAGCACCTTCCCCGATGCCCAGCCATCGCTGGCGGCCTCACCCACACCATACACCAGTGAAGAGAAGGTCAGGGTCGAAAGGGTGAGGCCGAGCACATCGAGCCGGGCCTGCGCGTTCACGCGCCCGCGCCGCAGCAGCACAAAACACATGAACAGGCCAATAATCCCAATCGGCACATTGATATAAAAGATCAGCCGCCAGCTGAAATATTGAACAATGTAGCCGCCGAGGGTTGGCCCCAGGGCGGGCGCCAGCAGCACCGGCACCCCGATCGCGGCCTGGCTGCGCCCACGCTCAGCGGGTGGGAATACCGCATATACTTGCGCAATCCCGATCGGCAAGAGCGCGCCACCACCCAGGCCCTGCAAAATACGGAAGAAGATCATACTGCTGACGCTCCACGAAATCCCACAGAGCATTGAGGCGATCGTGAAGAGGGCAAGCGAGACCATATAGATCCACTTGGTGCCGAAGCGATCGGCAAGGTAGCCAAATAGCGGGACACTCACGGTTTGCGCCAGGGTATAGGCGGTTATAACCCACTGAATATCGTTGAGCGTCGCGCCAAACACCGCTTGAAGTTTGGGCAGCGCAATATTCACGACCGTCTGATCAAGTACTGCCATAAACAGGCCAAAGATCACGGCGATGGTGACCAGCCACTTATATTCCAGCCCAAGCATATTCTGCCCCAACCGCTGGCGCGGCGCACGTGGGCTACTGGCCTGCCCGTCTGGTTGTAGCGCTTCCGCAGTGCTCATTGCAGCTCATCCTCAGGCCGTGTGAATGCGCACATAGGCGTTTTCACCAAGGTACAGGGGCGTACCAGCAGTTGAGCCGATAGTAATATGCACTTCGATGCGCTGCGTCACTTTCGTAAAATTGCTGGTTGTACGGTCGCTAGAAGGAATAATTGCGAACGAGCTTGCGGTCGCTGGCAGCACTTCGCTCACGGTGCCCTGGTACACATTATTGCCCGTCGCATCGACCGTCACCTCAACCGCCTGGCCTGCTTGAACTTTATGAATCTGGTTTTCGTCGATATAGGCCGTGATACGCATTGTGTCGAGGTTGGCAATATAGGCCAGCGCCTGCGCCTGTGCAATCACCTGGCCTTCCTTGCCATCAACCCGCAGAATAGTGCCGTCGATCGGGGCAGTAATATTCATATAGACTGAGCTCGTTGCTGGTTTCACCTGGCCGACCACCTGGCCCGCGCGCACCCGCTCACCCGGTTTGAGCCGCCAGCTCACCAGTGTACCCGATGTAAGCGACGCAACCGAAACCATATTCGAATCGACCAGCGCGTCATCGGTGGTGACGTACAGGGTCGAATCAAGATAATAGGTGTAGCCAAAGCGTGCAATCAACGCCAGCGCGATCAACCCGATTATACCCAGAACGAGCGGGCGGCGGCGCACGCGGGTACGTGGCTGGGCGGGCGCGCTGACCGCTTCTTTCTCGCTTGGAACAGCTCCGGTTGCCATGCACATCCCCCTAATACGTCAAGAATACATCCCCTGAAACCGATTATGCCGGTACGGTGTAGCGCGGCGTTCGCCCTGCCGCAAAGCTCAAGGAGCCGTGGCAATGGAAGGGACATCGGCCCTTGCGGCATCGATGAGCGCTTGTAAACCGAGGCGCAATGCCGCCAGCGTCGGGTCATCGAGCTGCATAAGCCAGCGGTGCAGCTGCTCGCTGCGCACCTCGCGCAACTGCTCAATAAGCGTATTTCCGCGCGAAGACAGCTCGGCCAGTGTACGGCGACGATCAACCGGATCCTCAGTTCGCCCAACAAACCCACTTTGCACTAGCCGCTCGACCAGGTGGCTGGCCGTTGGCTGGCCAATACCGAGGGCTTCCGCGATCTGGCCGATTGATAGCGGCCCAGAATCATAGAGCGTCATCAGGGTTTTCAGCTGCGCCATCGAGAGATCAAGCTCGACCCAAAGCTGCCTGGACGAGGCACCAATCGCGCGGTTAATATTTTGCTGCGCCTGGAGGATGTCTGCGATGAGAGCGGAGCGGTCATGCATTACGGCTCCTTTCCACTAACAGCGCTAAGGTAGCGCATACTATCGATGTTGTCAATATATTTTATGGTATCGAAAATATTTGCTGTATCTATGTATGCAGGCCAACTGCGCTACAACCAGAAACAGGCGTGAGCAAAAAAAGATTGACATGAAATAGCAAAACGGAGTTGTAGGGCCAAGCCTACAACTCCGGCGCTGAATGCCTGATGCACATATTCTTAGGACTTTCGCTTCCTTGTTTATGTGCCTGCGGCAGCACGGTACTTTTTTCGTTGTTCTTGGTGATTTTTTGCGCGGAGCGCAAAAAAATCACCAAGAACAAGAAGAATTTGCGTGAGGAAGCGAAAGTCTTAATTCTATTATTTGCGCTTGAGCGCGCTTTCGCCTGCGGCAGCGATATTCGCCAATGCTAGATAATTTTCCGGCGGCTCTCAAGCGCCGGGCGATTTCCAAGAATGCGGCTAGCATAGAAAACACTAAGATCAAGGGTGGGCGTGCGACCTAGAATAAGCTCGGCGGTATAGCGCCCGACCGCATGGCACTGCTGAAACCCGTGTCCAGAAAAACCATTTGCCAGGTATAGCCCGTGCAGCTCGGGCCATTCACCTAAAATAGCGTTACCATCCAATGTATTCACCTCGTATAGCCCAGCCCAGCCATTCGTAATCTTGAGTCGATCGAAAGTTGGCATAAGTTCTACAAGGTCGGGCCAGATCACTTCCTCAAAGCGCCGCCGTTCCCAGCTGAAATCTTCTAGCCCCACCGGGTCGTCGGGCAGCGATTTGCCCAGCATAAATACGCCGCCGCCCTCGTGGATGCAGTACAACCCCGACGGAAAGAACAGCGCAGGCAGAATTCGCTCGGGCCGTACCGCGATTTCAACAGCGGTAACCTGGCGCTTGGTTGGCGTAACCGGCAGCGTCACCCCGGCAGTCTGCGCAATGCTGCTCGCCCAGGCACCTGCCGCATTGACGACAGCAGGTGCACTCAGGCGCTCGCCTGAGGCGAGCGCGACACCAGTGACGCAGCTGTCGGCGCGCGTGATTTCGGCCACTCTGGCCTGAATAACCTGTGCCCCGAGCGCAACCGCCTTCTTGCGGTAGGCTTGCAGCACTGCCAGCGGCGACATGGTGCCATCCTGGCGGCCAAGCGTACCACCAATGCATCCCTCTAGGTTCTCGTATAGCGGGTAAGTTGCCTGCACCTGCGCCGGGGTCAGCCACTCAACCTGGCCGCCGAGGCTCTGCTGAAGGGCAAGACCGGCGCGGGTTTCGTCGTGGCTGGCCTCATCGATAATAAATAGGTTTCCCTGCTGGCGAAACCCTGGGTCAGGTGGCTCGCCATCGACAGTGAACTCTTCGGCAAAATGCGCCAGCACCTCCAACCCATATAGCGACATCTGGATATTCTCTTTGATATTGAACTGCACGCGTATATTCCCATCCGAAAGCGTGGTCGAAGCGCGGGTATAGGTTGAATCCATCTCAATCAGCGCTACTCGCAGCCGATCGTTGAAGCGCAGCAGATGGTAGGCGGTTGCGCAGCCCATCACACCGCCACCAACCAGAATGACATCATAGGTGCTGTGTGCCATACGCGGCCCTTTCAGACAATTTCAACGAGTACGGAACCGAATATAGCGCGTCAATCTTGCGCGCGAGGTCGCACTGGCAAGGTCAGGCGCATAGCCCATTCACAGGTCAAGCGCAGATGTTCTTCCATAACGCGCTCAGCACCCGGCCCATCGTGTGCCTGTATTCGCTCAACAATCGCACGATGTTGATCAAACGATGTCTGCAACCGCTCCGACGATTGGGTCAAGAGCGCGCGCACCCGGTACATCTGATCATCGAACGTTGCAAGCACCGTACTCAAGCGCTCATTCTGCGTTACTGCAATAATCAGCTTATGGAAGCGTATATCGGCGGCAAACGCATCGGTAATGTGTCCCTCGGCAATAGATGCTTGCGTAAGCGCAATTTCCTGTTCAAGCGCGCGAACTTCGTCGGGCGTCATGTGCTCGGCGGCGATACGCGCGGCCAGGCTTTCTAAACGTTCGCGAATCTGGTAGATTTCGAGAATATCGTGCGCGGAAAGCTCGGTGACAAACGTCCCGCGATTAGGCAGCGACTGAACAAGTCCTTCCTGTTCAAGCCGCTTAATCGCCTCGCGCACCGGTGTCCGGCTCAGTTGCAGCGAGGCAGCCAGCTGATGTTCGGAAAGCACGCTAGACGGGCGCAGTTCGCCTGACAGAATTCGTCGCCGAATCTCATCGTAGGCCTGCTGAAACAGGCCCCGCTCTCCCGATTGTGATTCGCGCATACGCCGAATACGTGATGATTGCATACCCCGCCGCTTTCTTCCCGAACCATACGCTATGCCTGCGCGCATAGGCATTGTGCCTCGATAGGGCATAGCATAAATATGTAGCTTTTCGTTTAAAAGATACAACCAGCGAAAGGTATGAGGGTTTTGACAAACTGGTATACCGGCTGTATACTCACAGCATACCAACAGCAGTATATTTCGTCAAGCTGCGGTAGCACCCAATCACAAGCATCACTTCTGCGGGTATTCCAGCCACCTACCAGGAAAGAACGTGTGCCATGCATCGCATGATGCTCTTCACGATACTCGCCACCGTGCTTGGCTTAGTTCGCGCTGTGCCACAGTGCCTTCGCCTCTTACGCGCGCGGCAGGCTCATGGCGTTTCCGTTGATACGGCAGCCACCAGCACAATCGTGAGTTGTGGGTGGGCAACCTATGGCCTGCTCACCAATCAGCCAACGATTGGCTTCGCATCGGGCGCTTCAGCCCTCATTTTCGCAAGCATCACTGTGTTAGCGCTGCGCTTTGGCCGCCGCGTTAACGAATTCAAGATCGCGCCAGTGTGGCTGGTGGTGTTACTGCTGGCAGTGAGCACCGGCGGAGTTACCGGGTTGAGCGTTGTGCTTCCCATTAGCGTTCTGGCGGCGAATATTCCGCAATTATGGGTCGCGTCGCATGAGGGAAATCTGAATGATCTGTCGTTAGGAACGTGGCTACTCGCGCTGACTGAAGGAATGGTGTGGGGTGGCTACGGGCTCGTTCAAGGCGACCTTTCGGTTATAACCAGCAGCGGTTTCCAGGTAGCCACGAGCGGTCTGATCGTGGCGTTTAAGCTAGCGCATATGGCTAAGCGACCCAAACCGCCCGAGCTAACCCTTCATACGCTTGGGGAAGAGCGGTGACGTTTCTGTTAGAGATAGGCATGTTGGGATGCAAGCGCCCCGCGAAGAACAGGAGTGATGATGAGTGATACGGTGCAATTCATCAGCCCGACCGGGCTTTCAAAGCCCACCGGCTATAGCCATGTGGTTGCTACGCACGGCGGCACAACCGTCTATATCTCGGGGCAAGTCGCCTTCGACGCCGCCGGGAACGTGGTTGGCGCAGGCGATCACCGGCGCCAGGCCGAGCAGGTATTCGCCAACCTCAAGCTCGCGCTGGCGGCGGCGGGCGCGAGCTTCGCCCATATCGTCAAATTAAGCTATTTTGTGGTCGGGCTGACCCACGACGTAACGCTGATGCTGCGCGAAGTGCGCACGAGCTATTTAAGCGCCGAACATCTGCCTGCAAGCACGCTTGTCGCCGTCGTGAACCTGGTCGATCCACGCCTACTGATTGAGATTGAGGCGATTGCCGTCATTCCCTAAATCGACATCTTCAAGACATAGGTTCGCTTAATCGCCCAGCTCGGCCAGCAGGCTAGCAAATGCCGTAACGAAAGTTGCACCGTTTGCGCCATCGGGGTCGGCCATGTCGGCGGTGGCGGGCAGCACACTCATATCGGTGGGGCCGAGCCATAACGGCAAGATTCGCCCAAACCCGCCCTGCGCCAGCGTTTCGGCCACGGCCTCGAAGGCCGCGCGAGGCCGCGCCAACCGCACCCAATCGCCCGATGGTGCCGCGCCCGAGGCGGGTGCCGCAACCCCCAGTTTCGCGGCGATCAGCGCCCGCCGGAATGCACGCACCTTCTTTGAGTACCCATCCTCAAACGCGCGGTCGAACGACACGACATCTGCTGCGCCGTCGAAGGTCATGCCGCGCCGCCGCCAGTGGCTGGTGCCAACCATGCACCATACATCATCGACAATCACACTCGTAGTACGAATTTGTGCGGCGCGGCCGGGGAATCCCACCGGGTGAAATGCAACAACGCGATTGGCATCGACCGCCTTCAGGTCGTTGATCGCCTGCTGGCGCGCCTGAAATGCCTGGCGCGCCCAGCCGCGATACGCAGGCGCAAAATCGCCCTGGCGCGGCGTGCAGATGATCACGCGCAGGTTGGGGTGCTCGGTCATGCGCTGGGCCAGCTCGGCCACCAGGTCGATTTCGTGCGGCTGCGGCGACCCGCCGGGCCGGGCGGTGCGCGCAAACTGCGCCGACTCGATGTACACTAGCTCGCGGGCCTGCCGAATGGCGCGGCGCAGCGCCCACAGCGCATCGCGAATGCCGTGGCGGGCGACAAAAAATTCGCGCCGCACCTCATCCACCAGCCGATCGCCATTCGTCACTGACACTGCGGGTGGCGAACCCAGGCCCAGCGCGCTTGTAATCGCATTCAGCACATCGTTCAGCGTCAGCGTGTTGGGCGAAAGATCAATCGCCGGTAACGAAAGCTCGGGCGTTTCGCACACGGCAGCAATTGTCTGCAACACCGCGCCAACACCGGTATTGGCCGGTGCGCCAGGGTCGGGCGGGTTGAAGTTGTTGCCGCCGCTCATGACGAGCCAGCCGGGCGTGGCCGCGCCGCCGGGCAGTGGCACAATCGGCTGCGCGCGGCGCACGGCGTGGCGCGCCAGATCGTAGCCGAGCTGGTCGGTTACGCGCACACTCGCAGCGTGCACATCCGGGCCAGCCGGGTTGCCGGGGTTCGCCTGGCTGTGCAATGCCGAGCGCGTTTCACGCGCCCAACGGCCACCGCTCAACACGCCATCCCACGCCAGCCGTCCGTTCGGGTCGCCCGCCGCGATGCCGGTGACGATCATGCTTTCGAAACGGGCCATGGTTGGTAGGCGCGGCCCCTCGCGCGGCGATGTTTCGGAGGCTAGCCGCCGCACCAGGTCGATCGGGTTGGTGGGCAAGCCGCCACCCGGTGCAGGCGGGCGCGCCAGACCAAACAGTGGCACCGGGCAAATCGCCTTGACCATATCGGGAATAGGAGCCATGGGGTCGGGCGTAGCGAACTGGTCGGCGGGCGCGGCGGCGGGGCCTGCCCCAACCGCTACCGACACAGCAGCAGTCAGGCGGCGCGGCCCATTGCGCGGCGCAATCGCGATATCGAGCGTGAGGTTAGCCGGGCTGGGGCGCGGCTGGCCTTGCAGCAGGCCAAAAGGGTTGGGCAAGAATATCGCGACCGGGTTGGTGCCATCGCCAATCGCCGCGCCGCCATCACCGCGCACAAACGAGGGTTCTTCGCCAATTGCGGCAATTTCTACAAAGCGCTGCGGGAAGATACGGACATGGGCACCGGCTGGTACGGCTGCTGCCGCAACCGTCACGACCACATCGTTCGTGCCGCTCCAGGCGGCGGTGATACCCGTGGCAGGCGAAACAGGCGTGGCTGGAAAACCTGCGCCGGTGTTGGGTAGCGGAAACGCGGGCCAGTGCCCCGCTGCGCCGGTAGCTGGCGGCAAGCCCACCCCGGCGTCGAGCGTGGGCGATACCGCAAATACCAGCGCGCCTGAGCCACCCAGCCGCCCGAGCACCTGCCCGCTGGCCGCCAGTGTATCGACACCATCCACCAAATAATCGATTGTCGCCTGGTCGCGCACCGTGGGCAGCAGACTTTCAGGCATATGCCCATCGTCGGGGCCAATGCCCAGCACCGTAGCGCCCGAACGATTGCCCAGAATATGCCAGCGCACATCCACGGCACATACGCGCAGAAACTGGCGCGGCAGTGTGGGTGCAGGCGTGCCAGTAGTCGGCAGATCGGGCGGCACCAGCGGCGTGCGCGCCAGCGTGCCGTTCATCGCCCAGCCCCAGCGCAGCCGCCCGCTATCGCCACTGGCCCCGGCAATCCGTTGCCCGGTCGCCAGCGCGATCAGGCCGCTGGCTGGCATTGTGCCGCTTGGGTTGCCGCCCGAGTCGGTGGTGATGATTGTGGCAGCAGGTACAGCGGGCTGATAAACTGCGCCGTGCGGCTCGATCACATGAATGAGCGTGCCCGAGGCCAGGCCAGCGATACCAGTCAGGCCGCCCGGCCCACCGAGCGTGCCGCCCGCGTTCGGCACCTGCAAGGCCGGGAAGGCCGCGAGCAAATCGGCGAACATAGCCGCCACAGCAATCGGGTCGATAATCAGCCCGCGCCCATCGTGAAACGATACCTGTACATTCGAAGCGCCGGTCAGCGCTTCATCGGCCTCATACCATTGCGGCGTGGTGGTGCCGGCCCAGCCGCGCACGACCATGGCCCACGGCACCGGGCGGATCGGCGCGGCACCAGGCAGTGCATAGCGCACCGCCGCCAGGCGCTCAAGCCGCTGAACCGCCTGAGGGTGCAGGCGCACGATCGCCGCGCTTCCGCTAAGCGCCGCACCATCCGGGCCGCTGTAGGCCGACGGGCCATCGGTGAATTCGCGCACGGCGCGGAAGGGCGCGCGTGGGCTGCTCAGCGTCAGCGTCAGATTGGTAGCATCGTAGGCACCGCCGCCGGGTGTAGTGGTGTCCCAGCGTGGCGCAAGCAGCAGGCTAGCCAATCCAAGGGCGCTCAGGCCGTCGTTTTGCAGGTTCTGCTGCGCGGCCTGCGGGGTGAAGGTGGTAATCGTCGCCATGTTATGTCACCTCGCGCGTTTCTTCGGCCACCCGCCCATCTGGCGCAGTGATGCGAATTGTCAATTTCTGCACCGCCACCCGGCACAGCGCGCCATACGAGCGCCGCAACCCGCCGCCCTTCAGCCGCCGCACAATCAGCGGCTCGGTGCCGGTGGGGAAGCCGCCCAGATCCAGCGGCAGAATGTCGCCAAGCGCCATATCAATGACAATTGGGCGAATGAGCGGGAAGCGCGGCTGAATGATCGGGCCAGGACGCGGCGTAAACGGCCCGCCACCGCCGCTAGGGGGCGCAATCGGCGGAATAATTGACTTCGGGATGGCGATCAGCGTCAGCCGGTACGCGCCCGCCGAGGTCGCCACAATCGGTGCGGCGCTGGTCCATGTCAGCACTAGCCCTTTCCCGACAACCGGCGTCAGCGTGACATCGGCAATATCGGGCGCGGGCGCAACCGACCCGCTCGGCACCTGGATGAGCTGCTCGCTGGTGCGGCCAAGTGGGTCGGTCAGACGCACGGCCACGGCCACCACATCGGTTTCGGCGGCGCGGCGCAACAGCGCGCGATACTCCACCGTGCCGGTTGGCGGGTCGGTTGCGCGCCACATGCCCGAGCCGCTGCCTGGTGCGGCGGCGCCAAGGGTATGGAGATCAGATGCGCTGGCCAGCAAAGGTGCGGTTCCCGGCGGCGCACCCACAACCACGGCTTCGATACTCAGGCGGTGCGCGCCAAGCGGCGTTTTAGCAACCGGCGCGCTACTCGTCCAGCGCAATAGCACATCGCCTGGCGCGCCGCCCGGCCATTCCATCGTGATTGGCGCAAGATCGGGCGGCGTGGGCGGGGGAATGACGATTGGCACGGCTGGCGAAGCGGTTGAACGCCCACGCAGCGCGCCATGCGTCGGGTCATCGCCCGACCATGCGACGGCACGGTACCACACGCGCTTCCAGCTGCCG
>JAFEAS010000099.1:20445-39971 GCA_018266315.1 Chloroflexi bacterium SZAS-1
GTATCCAGCTCGCGCGCGGCATCGTCCACACGCACGCGGAACAGCTCGACGCGCTGCACGCGCGGGCCGGGGCGGGCACGTACCGCCACTTTGGCTTTATACACCGGCGGCAGCACACTGCGATCCAGCACTTGTAGCACTTCGAGCGATGGCGCAGCGGGCGACATGACGCGCGGCGCAGCCAGTGCAATCAGCGCATCGTCGGGCTGCGGGCCGCCAGGCCATTGCGCCTCGACCTGGCCTGCGCTTACGCCCAGCACCACGAAGATATGGATGGCGGTCGTGCCGCGCGGAATTGTCACATCGGCGCTGGTGCCGGTGAGCAGTGTAGCGTTGCGCCGGGTGAATTCGCGCCGCGACGGGTTAGCACGAAACAGCTGCTTCACCCGAGCCAGCCGATTATCTAGCGTCTGGTCGGGGGTATGGTCGGGCTGGCCGTTTGCGCTGAGAATCTTTGTCTCAGTCGATTCATAAATGAAATAGCCGACTGCGCCGGGCGCGGCCCCCCAGCTAATGCGCGCGTGGCACTGGCCGCTGGCATCGGGCAGGCTGGCGAGCTGGACATGCTCGATGGTAATCACCGGCGGGCGCGGGTCGGAGGCAGCGGTGAGGTAGGGCTGCGATGCGAACGGGCCGACGCGATTAGGAGCCACACGCTCGGTGCAGCGCGCCCAGAGCGCCACGCCAACATGGCCGGTTGCAGCAAAGTTCAGCGCGAAGCCTGGCAGCGTCACTCGGTAGCGCCGCGAGTCATCGCCCTGGGCTGGGCCAAAAGCGACCTGCTGCTCGCCATCGGCGGTGAGCGCCTGAATGCTCGCGCCCGGCGCGCTGGCGGTATCACCGCTGAAGCTAATATCGAGCGCGGCTTCGGCACCGCCCAGTGTGCGCTGCAACCCGGCGGGAATAAGCGCGTCGGGCGGTTGCTGGCCGCGATGCGTAGCCGGGTAGAGCTTGCCAACCAGCCGGATTGTCTGCGGGCGGCGCACCCGCCAATCCCACATAAAATCGAGAATAAGCGTGGCCGGACACAACGGGCTGCCAGCGGGTGTGGCACGCAGCTCGGCACTGACAATCCGCACCGGCTCAAGATCCAGCTGGGCGCGCGTGTGGTCGGCAGTCACCCACGGGCTCCACAGGCCGAAGATATTCTGGGTTGCCACGCCATAGCGCACACTGCGCAGGCCCGGGTTGGGCGCAATCGCCAGCGCGCGATCGACGGCGTGCATATGCCCTTTGTCGGGGTCGTCGTCGCTGGCGTTACCCGCAATTGGCTTGAAGCCGCCACTCTCGCGCGGTTCCATCAGCGCTTCAGACGGCCCGGCCGGGCTAAGGCTGGCCCGCGCCGCGCCAAAGCTGCCCACCCGCACCAAACCCTGCTTGGGCAGCCGCTCCCAATTCACTTTGGCGGTCGCCACCCAGCTGCCATCGGGTGCTGCCGGGCGCAGGTAGCCCAAATGCTCCACGTTCATATTCGCGGGCGGCGGCGGCGGCACCGCGCGCGGCGGGCGCGGCGCAAAGGCGGCATACTCAACTTCATCCGACAGCCCATTGACGCCCTTCGCGTAGCGCGCCGTCACCATATAGTCGAAGAATGGCCCTTCGTTCGGCCCAAACACGCCGCTCGGGTCGGGGAAGGCGGTGCCAAAGCCCAGCACCAGGCTAATGAACGGGTCGGTAGCCGCGCCCATCAGCGCCACGCCCAGCGGCGCAACCTCAGCAGTTGAATCGCCGCCGCTCATCTGGTCGCCGTTGTCGTTGGCGGGCGGCGGAACGTTCACGCCAAGCTTATGCAATAGCTGCTGAATAGGTGCCAGCACCATTGCATCGTGCAGCGGCGGCAGCAGGTGCTTCTGCATCTCGTCAATCAGCGCCGCCGGATCGGGCGCTTGCCATACAGGTGCGGCCACACCCGGCGAAAGCTCGGGCTGCCAGCCGACCGGCGGCGTACCGCGCTCAAGCCGCTGGCGGGCAGCAGTGCGTGGGTCGGTCAGCGCGGTGACCATACCCTGGGGCTGCGCGTGATCGCCGACATTCGCCCACTCGGCGGGAATGACTGGCAGGCCAACAACTTCTAGCTCTTTCCAATCGGCTGCCGCCGCCAATGTGTCGCTTGGCACGCCGCGCACGCTGGTGATGCTAATGCCTGTGCCGCTGATCAGCAGCCCGGTGAGCGCCTGGCCGAATAGTGTAATCGTCTGACTGCCGGTGCCAACATTCGCGAAGGTGGTGATTTTTTCCAGCGTCGGCGCGCCTGACACCGCCATGACGATTGCGCTCGGCCCGCCGACATTGAGCTGCACCGTAACGCTCGACATCGGCGTGCCCCACGAAATGGCGCGGTAGCCGAAAATGAACGGCAGCGTGTCGAAGGCCAGGTCTTTTTCTAGCGCCTTTGGCGCGGAAGGCCGGAACCACACGCGAAATGGCTCGGTGGGCATACCCAGCAGGCTGGGGTTAATATTCCAGCGCAGATGAACGGTACGCGGCGCAAGTTTCTGCGCGCTGATCAGCTTCAAAATCTGCTCGCCGTCGCGCCGGGTGCGGGCGATTACCCGCCAGTCGATGATGGCAGCCTCGACGGCAAAGGCGTTCGGGTCGACAATGCGATTTGCCATTTACTCTTCCTCCCACGGCGCGCGGTCGAAGCGAATATCGGCGATCGTAGCGAACTGGTCGGTAGCGCTCGGCCCATCGAGGAAATCCTCGGTCTGGGCGATGCGCTGGAGCGCGAGCAGCAGGTGCTTGCCCCGCGTGCCGGGCTTGAGCGTGATCAGCGCGCGCTGCGCCCCGGGTGCGGGCACAATAATGTCGGCTACCGGGTCGGAACCGGGCGCAACGGCGAGCTTCAGCCATTGGCGCGGCGTCAGGTCCCAGCGCGACGTTGTCGCGGGCGGTGGGTCAACAACCTTGGACGGCAGCAGGCGCGCGCGCCACAGCGGCTCGGAGCCATCGACCAGGATGGCGGCGGGCTGAGGTGTTGCGGCGGGGTTGGCCTGCTCCCAGAACACCACCACGCGCGGCAGCGATGGCACCGACATCGGTTCAAGCCCGGCCGCAATTAGCGCGGCATCCAGCTCGTTGCCTTGCGGTGCGCGGCTGGCGAATTGCGCGCCCACGGCTTGCAGCGCACCCGGCGCGGCGTAGCGGTGCTCAATACGCGTGCCCAGAAAGGTTTCGGCGAAGGCAATCAGCGTGCCAAAGCGCGAGGTGCTGAAGCTGCGCCGGTACACGCGCTCACCAAAAGTTCCGGGCGCGGCCCCTGAGGGCAGCCGCTCGACATCGAGGATGTAGTCGGTCAGCGGGTCGAGCGGGATTGGAATAGTGACCATCGAATGGCGCACGCGCTCTTCGTCGATCGGAATACATTTGCCGTCGAGCACCTGCGCGGCAGTTTCTTCCCAGGGCGAAAGGACATGGCCTTTCAGCATATGCAGGCTGGAAGCGTCGATGGGGAAGGGATGCGGCACCGACGGCGACGACTGTGGGTGGCGCGCCGACGAGGCCCGCAGCCGCACCTGTAGCCGCTCGCCATAGGCATCGTACAGCCGCCCAACATCGTTCGTGCCAAAGACGATCTTGATCGGCTCTTCGCCAAATACCTGTGTCTCACCCTCGGCTGGCAGCGTGCAAAGCATCCACGGGTCGAGCCGCGCGGGCGAGTCGTCGTCAGTGCGGAACCAGAAGCTCTGCGGCACGGTGCTACTGGCTTCATCCGGGTTGCTCGTCGTCGTACCATCGTCCTTAATGAAGACAATCGGGTCGCTAGCCTTGGCGCGTTTGCCGCGCGTGACCTTCCAGCTGGCGCGCACCCGATAGTTGGTGCTCGGCAGCAGCAGCGCGTAGTCGGCGCTTTCTGGCCCGAAGGCGGTTTCGAGCACGCCGCGGTTGCGCTTCACGGTGTGGTCATCGTAGTCGCTGCGCAGCACCTCGGCGAGCCCGAGCGATTCGATCACCGCGAGGTAGTAGGGCCGCCCGAGCAGCTTGCGGTCGTTTGGCGAGGGCTTGAGCATGCCCAGCTCAATACGATCGGCTTTTTCGCCGCCCTTGATTTCTACCAGCACGCGAATATAGGTTTCGCGCGGCTTGATTGTTTCCCAGAAGCGTAGCGCTAGCTCAACATCATCGTCCCACGGGCCAGCCGGGTCGATCCACTGCGGCGGCAGTGCATTTGGCGGCACCGCCATCGCGGACGTCACCACCACTTCATCGAGAATGCTGCCATCTGCGGTTAGCACGCGCGCCACAACCCGCCCCTGCGCCAGCAGATCGCGCCGCACAAACAGCAGCGTGCGGGTGTAGGCAAACGCACCGGTGTGCAGCACCACACAATCGCCCAGCTCGCCGGGCTTGAAGCCCACCGCTTCCCAGCGCTGCTTCACAATTGGCTCATTGGCCGGGTCGCCAAAGGCGATAATCGTGCCGTCGTCGAGCATGGGCGCGGCCAATACGCGCGCGCCGCAGAGCTTGGCATCTTGCGCGGCGGCGGGCTGGCGGTCGGCATCGCTCAGCGCGAGGTCGGCCCAGACGCTGCGAGCTACCGGCTGGCCGGAGGCGATCCGCGCCAGGGCATCGGCGATCGTGATGCGTTCGCCGGTGAGCGGCTCGGGCTGCTGGCCGCCGCGAATCGCCGCAACCGGGTCGTACGCGGGAGCCAGCAGCGCGGGCCGGAAGATCGGCGGGTTCGCGGCATTCGCCTGCGGGCAGGGCACAAGCGCGCCTTCCACCCGCGCCGGAATAATGCCGCGCAGATCGTCGGCCAGCGCATCGCCCGAGCGCCAGCGCTCATCGACCTGTAAGCTGAGCCGGGGCGGGGTCGAGCGCACGCTGTCGGCGGGGTCGGGCCAGGCTTCGCCATCAAGCTGCCAGCCGTTGGCCGAAGGGCCAACCAGCTCGTTACGGAACGTCCACAACACTGCCGCGGGCGGCGCGGCATCGTCACATACCGTGCCCCAGCGGTCGGTAATCGTCTCTTCCAAGAATTCGCTCTGCACAATCGCTTTGGGCGTGGGCGTTGGCACCCACGAGAGCAGCGCGAGCTGGGCGTTATAGTTCGGGTCGGTCGGCGGGAAGAGCGTCCACCATGTCGCGGGCGTGTTGCCAACCGTCACCCCACCGATCAGGTCAACCGATTGCAGCTCGTAGCGATACCATAGGTCGCCGCGCTGCACAAAGCCATCGGGCGGGGCACCAGGCGAACCACCGACCGGCGCGCCAAACACGGTCAGCGCGCTATCCACCGGCGGCGCCGACATCATCAGCACCGGGATGGCGTCGATCGGCACCACCGGCAGGTTGCCGGGTAGGGTCGCGCCTTCCACACCATCGCCCAGACCACCATCCACCGGCTTATCCACGGCGGTGCCAGTCACAGTTGCGGGCGAGCGGCTGATCAGCTTCAGGCTCTTGATCAGCGGCGGTGGTGGCGGCGGCGGCACGGCGTCTTCGCCCAGGTGGAAGTGTACGCAGCCTTCGATTGAGAAGAAAAACAGGTCGATTTCGCCACACACGTCGCCGTCGATGCGCGATACTTTCGAGCCATCGCCGCGCGTACCGACATCGGCGGCAAGCTCGGCGTAGGCGCTAATGCTGATGATGAACAGGTGCAGCTCGCCGCGCAGGAATATCTTCCCGGCGATGCGAAACGGCTCGAAACCCACCACCGCGTCGAACCCGGCGGCGACGCGCACATACAGGCCAATATCGGTCGAGCCCCAGGTGATCGAGACGTGCAAGCCAGTGGCGAGCGAAAAGCCCGTGACCGCTGGCAGGTCGCCGTGCGCGGGGATGCCATCGCCCGAAATCATCAGGTAGCCCGACCCCTCGAACACCTCAAAAATCTTGGCGTGCACCGGGTCGTCGTAACGCCCGATGTACAGGTGCCAGTTCTTGCCATTATTGAAGTCGAAGAACGCCTCAACCGGGATGCGGATGCTCAGCAGCGGATCGACGGTATAGTCGGCCACGATGCCGATTGTGAGCGTGCCGCGCCCAAAGTCCAGGTCGATCACCGCCAGCAGGTTGCCCTCGGCATTCGATTTGAGCGCGGGCATTTCTTGCAGCAGCTTGGCCTTCATCATCAGCAGCAGGCGCGGGCCGGGCAGCTCAAGCAGCAGCATGCCCTTCAGGTTGAGGATAATGCCGCCTTCCATCGTGCCGAGCAGCGCGCCGATGCCAAAGGCCCAGGTATTGATGCGCGGCTTCCAGAAGGCCAGGTTAGCCGGGTTGCCGCCGGTAGCGCGCAGCCAGGCCAGCGCTGGGGCAGTATTCCCCGCCGGGATGCTGTCCTCGTTGCGGGCGTAGTGCATGGCGAACAAGCCCAGGAAGCCATAGATGCCCAGGCCCGAGTTCGCCAGCGGAATGGCAACCGGGAACTGCACTTCTAGCACAATAATCACTGCCGTGGCCGGGCCGCCATCGGCAGGCGCAATATTGGCGATGCCAATGCCTGCGGCGATGCGCACATTTACCGGCACCAGGGTCAGGTCGATCTGGCCTTTGATCTCGAACGGGTTGGAGTTGATTTCCATATAGCCGCTGCCGCGCAGCGCACCAGGAATATCGACGCTGGCCGCCAGGGCGGTGAGTTCGGGCGGGCCAACGGGATCGAGCGGAATGCGCACGCGCGCCCGGTCGATCGACACCACACCCAGGTCAATCGCAAAGCCCAGGTCGATCTCGAAAATCATCGGGTTGGTGCGGGCCACGCGCGCGCCGAGCACTTGCAAAATCTGGCCAAGCGGGTCGGGCACGCGAATGGTGCCAGGGCTTGAGACATCGATCGTGTAGCCCTTCGAGGCATCGAACATGGGCCGCAGCTGGAAGCGCGTTTCGGGCGGGGTATAACCCATGCGCAGGCCAATGGCTTTGTAGCGCACCAGCAGTGGGTGCTGGCGGTCGATCTGCAGCAGCGGGAAGCCGCCGATCTCGATATTTGCCGACACGCCGGTCTCAACATCGAACAGTAGCGTACCCTCGGGGCCGCTGGTGCGGTTGCGCACGGTCAGCTCGCCGCCGTACAGAATCACGCGCTCGACATTCAGCCAGCCCAGCGCCGAGAGGGTAAATGGCAGCGCAATAACCGCGCCGGTAAGCGCCAGCTGCGCAACATCGCCTTCGAGTGGATTGACCGGCGCAACCGCGGCGAGCACCGGCGTAAACACGGAGAACAGGCCCAGCACGTTACGCCCGCGATTGGTTGGAGCCAGCGGCTGGCCGGGCAGCGTGCCGGTCATCACCAACCCGTCGCGGTCGGCGGGGTCGGCGCCGAGCGAGCCAATCACCGTCACTGTGCCCGCAGCATCATCAATCTGCACCAGCACACGGAAATCAACAATGCCGTCGGCAGGATTCTGGCTGCCCAGGCCCTGGAACTGCGGAATATCGCTGCCACTCAGGCCGTTGTTGCGCATGCGTTCTTCGGTGGCGGTTTCAAAATCGACCTTACCGAACACCTCGCAGGCCACAAAAGTATTCCGCACAATCCGCACCTTCACGCCAATCGATTTGAACCACGAGGGTGGCGCAGGTGTCGCTGGCGCGGGTGGGTCGCGTACCTCAATCGTGGGGTTTGGCGGATTGGTCGCGGGGCGCGTAACTTCGCCGGTGGTAATAAATGTGGGCGAGGTCACCGCCGGGAAGGTCGCCTCGGCGCGCCACCACTGGTTGCGCGGGTTGCCGTGGCTGGCCCATTCGCCCTGGTTGTCGTCGGGCGCGATGGTGAGCGTAAAGCGGCTCGGGTAGCGCCGCTCGATGATTTCGCGCAGGCCATCGGCGCGCCGCCGCGCCAGCAGGCGGTTGTAGTCGTAGCCCGCGCCGCCCGCCTCGAAGCTCGCGCGCCCACGCAGCGTAATCGTAGTGCCAGCGGCTAGCTTATCGAGCGTCGGGGTGAAGGCACTGAGCACATCGGTGCCGCCCGTCCAGCCCGAGGCCGGGCCATCGTCGATGGCGGGCGCGGTATGTGTGTTGTTCGGGTCGGTCGAGTAGCCGTAATCGGGCGTATCCTCACCGACTTTCGGATGATCAAAGTGGAAGTAGGCATTCAGCGGGCCAGTGATATTCGTGCCGGGCCGCGTGCCAACTACGCCAACCGTAGTGCCGCCCGCCACGTCGAAGGTGGTGGTGGAGCCGCTCGGGGCGGGCGCGCCATTCACCATCCATTGCGTGTTCGGGTCGGGCGGGTCGAGCGATACCGTCACGCTCGTATCGGTCTGGCTTACAATCTTGAGCGTTGGGCTGCTCACCGGCGTGCCATCGCGCGTGACGGAGATCGTGCGCGGCGTGGCTAGCTGGGCAGTGGTTGCCGGGCTGCCAGCACCCGGGCCAGGCAGCGCTGGCGCGGTGCGGCGTGTGGCCGTGATGGTGAGCGTGGTCGGCGGCTGGCCGCGTGCATCGGTCACCGAGATCACAATTGTCTTGCTCGTCGCGCCCGCAAAATCAAGGTCGAACAGCCGCCCGCTCTGGGACGCGCCGCCATCGAATGTGACCGAGGCGTTGTAGGGTGTGCGCCCGCCGTCGATGTCGACAACCATGCGTGTGCGCTCGGGCAGTGCGACGGTAGCAGTGGTATCGCTGGCGCGGGTAATGCCAAACGCTTGCCCGCCCGGCGCGAAGAAGCGCGCGCTTAGCCTCAGCGGCCCACTACCCTGGTCAACCACCTCCAGGTCGAAATCGCCCGTGACGCCCGGGGTTTGGCCCAGGCCAATCAGCAGGTTACGCGCGCCAACATCAACGGCTAAGTCTTGCATGCCATGCGGCGCAACAAACAGGCGAATTTCGGGCAGGTACAGGCCCGTCCAACTTTCATCGTAGCCAAACTGGGCCAGCACATCTGGCGGCGTTGAGCCATCGGAAAGATCAAGCACTGCGCTGCGGAAGCCAAAGCCCACCACATTCGAGGTGCCAATAAAGGCGTAGGGCGGGTTCATCGTCACCAGCTCGGCCACCGCCAAATCGCCCGGGTCGTCCAGCCCGCTCGCGCCCGCCGACACCAGCGCGATATCGATCGGGTTGCCCACCTGCGAGCCTTGCGAGAGCCGCAGCTTAATTTTGGGCAAGGTGAAGGCGACCTGAACATTCTGCTCGTCGGGCACCAGCAAGCCATCGGGCTGAAGCTTGGCCCCACGCAAGAACGGCGGGCGCAGCACCACGCTGGTGAGCAGCATATCGAGCGTGAAAGCGGTGCTGGGGTAGTCGGAAGGCGGCGCGTCAGCGGGAATATCATCGTAGGCGGTGAGCACTGCGCCCACCTGCGCGCTGGCCCCAGCCGCGCCCGCCGCAATAATCTGCGAGGCCTCGCGCGGGGCAACCAGCTGGAATTCAATCTTGGCATCGCGCAGATCGAACCATGGGTCGCGGCGACCACTATCGTTCTGCGGGTGGCCTTCTTCATTGGCGGCAGCCGCACCCAGCGTGCCATTGCGCGGATCGAAGAACAGGCTACCAGTGCCAGAAAAACGTGCGACACCGCGAATAACCGCGCCCTCACCCGCCGATGCGACTTCGTAATCGTGAACGTAAATCACCGACAGGGCGGCGTGGAGTGGGCCGAGGTTGCGCCCTAACAACACATATGGCGCAATCAGGTCTACCAGCGCAAGATCGAACGGCATAGGCGTCGCGCTCCTTCTGGCGTTGTTGTGGTTTTGTAGATTGAACGACCAGCGTCAACCTTTTTGGGGCGAACTCAAAGTTTAATACTACGAACCTGGATCGTAATGAACCGCGCCAG
Organism: Chloroflexi bacterium SZAS-1; assembly: GCA_018266315.1. Taxonomy (GTDB): domain Bacteria; phylum Chloroflexota; class Chloroflexia; order Chloroflexales; family Roseiflexaceae; genus Kouleothrix. Next base: position 30,173 of record JAFEAS010000099.1, read on the forward strand.
CGACTGCCACTCCCTGACCGCCATAGCCCGCCACGGCAGCAACTGCCTGTTACCGGCCCTCATTCCTTTTGGTATACTTGCGCACAAAAGGAAGCAATCGTGCGCATTCGCCCATAGGAGTAGGTACGGGCGCATGAAGCGCACAGCACTACTGCACCGCACACGCGCGCTTGCCCAATGCCGGGCAAGGTGTTCAAGCATCGAGGAGGATTAGGCATGCAGATTGCAGGAAGTACGGCGCTGATTACCGGTGGCGCTTCGGGCCTGGGCGCGGCAACCGCGCGGCATCTTGCCCGGCTCGGCGCGCTGGTGGTGATCGCCGATGTGAATGAAGATGGCGGGCGCGCACTTGAGCGCGAGCTACCCGATCAGGTTTTCTTTGTGAAAACCGATGTCACCGACGCCGCCTCGATGCAGGCCGCCGTGGATGCCGCTGCTGCCAAAGGCGAGCTGCGGATGCTGGTGTGCTGCGCAGGGATTGCGACAGCCGAGCGCGTGCTGGGCAAACAGGGGCCACTCGAATTGCAGCGCTTCACGCGCGTCATTCAGATCAACCTGGTTGGCACCTTCAACGCGATTCGGTTAGCGGGTGAGCGCATGGCAACGAACACGCCCAATGAAGAAGGTGAGCGCGGCGTGATCGTCACCACCGCCTCAATCGCCGCCCACGAAGGGCAGATCGGCCAGGCCGCGTATGCCGCCTCGAAGGGCGGCGTGGTGGCAATGACACTGCCGATTGCGCGCGAGTTTGCGCGCTTTGGGGTGCGTGTGATGACGATCGCGCCCGGTATTTTCGAAACGCCAATGATGGGCGCACTGCCCGAGGCGGCGCAGATCTCACTCGGCCAGCAGGTGCCCTTCCCCTCGCGGCTGGGTCGGCCCGGCGAATATGCCTTGCTGGTGCAGCACATCGCCGAAAACCCGATGTTGAACGGCGAAACCATCCGCCTCGATGGCGCTATTCGCATGCCGCCGAAATAAACCCGGCGCACATCCACTGCCACAGAATTGTGCCCACGGCGCTGGCTGTTGGGGCATTGGTTTACCCGGCCCGCGCATTCGCTTCGGCTATAATAGTGGCGATTGCCAGGTACAGCGCTGCGTTATGCCTGCTTACCAGGAAAGGTTGTATGAGCGACCTCACGCCGCTGATTGCTACAAAACTTGCCCGTCCGCCGCTACGCCTGCGCCTGGTAGCACGCCCGCGCCTGTCTGCCCGCCTGAACGAATGGCGCAGCCGCCCGCTGTTGCTCATTTCGGCACCGCCCGGCTTTGGCAAAACCACGCTGCTGGCAAGCTGGCTCGCCGACCAGCCCGCCAGCGCGATTGGCTGGCTCGCGCTCGATGCCGACGACAACGACCCGGTGCGGTTTTTCACCTACATGGTTGCCGCCACCCAGCGCGCGCTCCCTACACTCGGGGCCACCGCGCGCGAGCTGCTGCAATCAGCGCCGCCGCCACCGCTGCAAACCATCCTCGCCACACTGATCAACGACATGAGCACGCTCACTGCGCCGCTGCTGCTTGTGCTCGACGATTATCATCTCATAACGACGCACGCAATCCACGCCGCGCTAGCCTTTCTGCTCGAACATTTGCCACCGCAGGTGCATCTCGCCATCCTCACGCGCGCCGATCCGCCGCTACCACTGGCCCGCATGCGCGCCCGCGACCAGCTGGCCGAGCTGCGCGCCGACGACCTGCGCTTTACCGCTGCTGAAGTAGAACCGTTTCTCAGCGATGTGATGGGCGTCGCGCTCGCACCGACTGAGGTCGCCGCGCTTGAGGCGCGCACCGAGGGCTGGGCCGCCGCACTTCAGCTCGCCGCGCTAGCGCTGCGCGGGCGCAACGACGCCACGGCACTGCTGGCCGGGCTGGGCGGGCAGCGCTTCCTGGCCGATTACTTGCTCGACGAAGTGCTGAACCACCAGCCGCCTGCGATTCAGCACTTTCTGCTGCATACCGCCATCCTCGATCGCATGTGCGCGCCGCTGTGCGCTGCGCTGCTAGCAGACGTAGTCCCCGGGCAGCCGCAAGAACCAGCAGTATCGCCAAGCCAGGATATACTCGAAGCCTTGGAGCGCGCCAACCTCTTTGTCGTGGCGCTCGATGGCGAGGCGCGCTGGTACCGCTACCACCAGCTCTTTGCCGAGTTCCTGCGCAGTCGTTTGGGTGCGCGCGCCGCACCACTGCATGCCCGCGCCGCACACTGGTACGCGCAGCAGGGTTTTGCCGACGAAGCCGTACACCACGCCCTGACCGCGCAAGAATACGAATATGCGGCCCGCATCGTAGAAGCGCAGGCAACCACGCTGGCATTGCGTGGCCGGGTGCAAACCCTCGGCAGCTGGCTTACCGCATTGCCTGCCGAGCTGCGGCGCACGCGGCCCGGGCTGCTGACGGCGCAGGCCAGCCTTGCCGTCAGCATTGGCGATTATGCTGCCGCCGAACCATTACTCGATGCCGCGGCGACGCTGCCCGACCCGGAACAGATCTGGCAGCTGCCAATTGCCACCGTGCGCACCATCGTGCTCAGCATCACTGCCGACCCTCGCGCTTTCCCGCTGGCGCAGCAGGTACTGCACGCGCTGCCCGCCGAAGCATACAACCTGCGTGCGGCAATTACCCTGAGCCTGGGCATTGCCGCAGGCTACACTGGCGATCTGCGCGCCGCCGAACGCCTCCACCGCGAAGCCATCGCCGCCGCCCGCACCGACGACACCATGCGCAGTAGTCTTGTGGCCGCCCTGGCCGGGCTAGCAATTATCCGGCGCTGGCAGGGCCGTGTGCGCGATGCCGAGCAGCAAAGCATGGCAGCCCGCGAGCTAGCGCTGCGCGACAATCAGCTGCTCCCGGTGGTTGGCACCATTCTGGCCGACATGGAGTACGCCGTCGAATTGCACGAGCGCGGCGGGCACACTGAGGCGATCCAGATCCTTGAGCAGGCGATTGCGCGCAGCCGCGCCTGGGGCAGCACCGATTTTACCGAAATCTATGCCCCACTGTGCCTGTCGCTAGTGCTGCTCTCGGCCGGGCGCGGTGCCGCAGCGCTAGCGCAGATCGAAGCGATTGCCGAGGCCGCGCCGCACCACCTGGTGCCACCACTGCGCCTGGATGAAATTGCCGCGTATCGCGCGCTGATTGAGCTGCGCCTGGGGCGGCTCGAAGCCGCCGCGCGCTGGGCCGACGCGCAGGACACCCGCCCCGAACATCCAATCTCGATGTATAACCCCGCCCCGTTGCTGCTCGCGCGCATTCGGCTGGCCCAGGGCCACATCGACGAGGCACGAAAGCGTATCGCCCGCGTACTGGCCGCAGCCGAGGAAGGCGGGTATGGCCTGATGGTGCTTGAAGCGCTGGTGCTCGAAGCCCTGGCCGCGCAGGCACAGCACCAGCCCGCAGCGGCCCATGCCGCACTGGCGCGTGCGCAGGCGCTCGCCGCCCCCGAGGGCATTGTGCGGGTTTTCACCGACGAAGGCGCGGCGCTCGCCCCACTGCTAGGCACGGCCCCAGACACCACAATGCCCGCCCGGCCCTCCGGCGAGCCAGGCACACTCCCCGAACCACTGAGCCAGCGCGAGCTTGAGGTGTTGCGCCTGCTCAACGAAGGCTGCTCGAACCGCGAGATCGCCGCCCGCATGGTGATTGAAGTTAGCACCGCCAAGCGCCACCTGAATAATATCTATGCCAAGCTCGGCGTGAACAGCCGCACCCAGGCATTGGCCCAGGCGCGCGCGCACAAGCTGCTGTAATCGCCGCAACAACTACACCCCGATTTGCACCTTTCGGTGCATGCCACCAAACCCTGCGACCACTATACTCAGCTGCATCCGGCATCTGCCGTGTACCCAATTGATGCAGTAAGGAATGAGTATGACACTTCTTATTCAGAATGGTGCCACCCAGATCATTGATGAAGGGGCAGGCGAACCGACGCTGCTGCTCCATGGTGTGCCCGACAGCGGCGAAATGTGGCGCGGTGTGATTGCGCAGCTGGCCCCACGCTTCCGCTGTATCGCGCCCGATCTGCCAGGTATGGGGCGCTCGGCAACACCCGCAGGCTTCGATTACTCGCTCGACAGCATGGCCGACTGGGTCGACGGCGTGGTCAAATCACTGAGCATCGACGAGCCGCTAAACCTGGTGGTTCACGATTTTGGCGGGCAGTTTGGGCTAGCGTGGGCGGTGAAGCACCCGCAGAAAGTTCGCCGCCTGGCGATTTTCTCCACGAACTTCTTTTCATCATACCGCTGGCATCCCACCGCCCAATTATGGCGCACGCCGCTCCTCGGCGAGCTAAGCCTGGCGCTCACTAGCCGCGGCATGTGGCGCACCCAGATGAAAAAGTTTGCACCGAGTATCGCTGCCGAGCAGATCGACCAGACATATGATCTATCAATCGCCAACCCACAGGTGCGCCGCACCATTCTACGCATGTATCGCGCCACCAACTCCGAAAACTTCCGGGGCTGGGAAGACCGGCTGCTCGAGCTGACGAGCCATACCCCAACCTATGTGCTCTGGGGCGACCGCGACCCCTTCGCGCCAATGAGCCAGGCCGAGCGTTTTGGCGGCACCGTCGAGCATTTCGCCGACTACGGCCACTGGCTGCCCGCCGAAGCGCCTACTTTGATCGGCCAGCGCCTGCTGGCGTTCTTCCAGCGCTAACGCCATGTACTGCATCTGGCTGGCCGAAGCGTTGGGCCAGGAATGGAACGAGTGGTTCGCGCCGCTGCACATTCAGCACCTGGCAGGCGGCGGCGCGGTGCTTACCGGCCCGCTGCCCGACCAATCGGCGCTGCACGGAATCTTTGCGCGCATCCGCGACCTCAACCTGACGATCGTGGCGCTGGTACGCCTGCCGCCCGCACCAACTGAGTAATGCGCGCTAGCTCCCAGCCCGTTCGCCATTCCCACGAAAGTTGCCAAACCACAACCCGGCTGTAACCACACTGTGGCGTTTTCGTGCTACTATGAGCGCGTTCCTACAGCTATTAGAGTGTGTGGAGGCATAATGCGATGACGCAGGAATACCGCGTTGAGAAAGACTCGCTGGGCGAGATGCAAGTACCCGCCGATGCGCTGTATGGTGCGCAAACACAGCGGGCGGTATTAAACTTCCCGATTAGCGGGCAGCGCCCCTACCCAGCATTTGTGTGGTCGCAGACCCTGATCAAGCGCGCCGCCGCCGAGGTTAACCGCGACCTGGGCCTGCTCGATGCAAAGCTGGCCGATGCAATTGTGCAGGCCGCGCAGGAAGTGCTCGATGGCAAGCACAGCAACCAGTTTGTGGTCGATCCATTCCAGGCCGGCGCTGGCACCAGCCACAATATGAATGTGAACGAGGTGATCGGCAACCGCGCCAACCAGCTGCTAGGCTACGCGCTGAACGACCCCAAGAAGCCGGTAAGCCCGAACGACCATGTGAACATGGCCCAGAGCACCAACGACACCATCCCAACCGCCATTCGCCTGGGCGCACTGTGGCGCATCAACGATCTGCTCGGCGTCATCGATGGGTTGGCGGTGGCGCTGGAAGACAAAGCCAAGGAATTCGACGATGTGGTGAAATCGGGCCGCACGCACTTGCAGGATGCCGTGCCCGTGCGCTTGGGCCAGGAGTTTGGTGCCTACGCTCAGGCCATACGCAACGACCGCGAGCGCATCGCTGCCGCCGCCGACCGGCTGCGCCGCCTTGGCGTGGGCGGCACCGCCACCGGCACCGGCCTGAACGCCCACCCCGAATACCACGCGCGCATGGTCACGCGCCTTTCCGAGCTGCTAGGCCAGCCGCTGCGTAGCGCGGGCAACCTGTTCGAGGCAATGCAAAGCCAGGCCGACGCTGCTGATTTCTCGGGCAGTATGCGCACACTCTGCGTCACCCTCACCCGCATCGCCAACGACTTCCGGCTGCTGTCGTCTGGCCCCTCCACCGGCCTCGACGAAATTCGCCTGCCCGCCGTGCAGCCCGGTTCCAGCATCATGCCCGGCAAGGTTAACCCGGTGCTGGCCGAAATGCTGAACATGACCTCGTTCCATGTTCAGGGCTGCGATTATACGGTAGCGCTCGCGGCACAGGCCGGGCAGCTTGAGCTGAACGTGATGATGCCAATTATCGCCCACAACCTGTTCGAGATGGAACATGTGCTCATTGGCGCGATTAAGGCCTTTACCGAGAAGTGTGTAGTAGGCCTTACCGCGCAGCGCGAAAAGGCCACCGGCTGGCTGGCGCGCAACGCGATTGTCGCCACCGCGCTCAACCCGCTGATTGGCTACATGCCTGCCGCCGCCCTGGTGAAAGAGGCAATGAAGCGCAGCGCAACAATTCGCGAGGTTGCTGCCGAGCAAATTGCGCGCGGCGAGCTGAAGAACAAAGACACGGGCGCGGATGTCACCATCGACGAGATCGACGCGCTGCTAGGTGATATGCACAAGCTCACCGAGGGCGGCCTGGGTGGCCCGGCGGGCGGCGGCTAGGCAGTACAGCAGAATGTGGTCGGCAATATTTCCTTGCTCGGCAGCTACTCAGATGACAGGACGTATGTGGTGCCTCCATAGCGCACTGATCGGGCCTGCGGCAGCAAGGTACTAAACTGTTTTTTGGTGTTTGGCTATTGGCGCTTCGCGCCAATAGCCAAACACCAGCGATAAAAACGTACCGCAAGCGCTATCACCCAACGCAGCGCTGTAGCCGATACTTCAATTTAAGCATAGAAATCCTCAGCACAGGGCCGCTACCTTTTGAGGCCAGGCCACGCAAACCCTACGGCAGCTTCGCTAGTTCGGTCTCAATCAGGGCCTGCTGCGCATTGTCTTTGGCCGCGACAGCCAGGCGAAGCGCTTCTTGCAGGTCGGTGCGCGCGCCATCAACACCCAGCGTGGCCCGCAGCCGCCCGCGCGCCAGGTAGGCCGCCGCGCCGGCCCCGCGCTCAATCGCTGCATCAAGCGTCGCCAATGCCTGGTCAGTCTGCCCAACAGTCCCATACGCGCGCGCCAAATCAAGCGTTGCCTGGTCGCTACTGTGGAAAAATAGATCCGCCGTGCCGTTTACCTCGTTGGGATGCGCCTGCGCCGCCTGCAAATCGGCCAGCGCATCGGGCGCACGCCCCAATCCCAGCAGCGCCAGCCCACGCCCATAGCGCCCGGCCCAATCCTCATTCCCGTTAATCAACAGCTCGCGCTCAAAGGCAGCCAGTGCCTCGTCGTACCGTTTAAGCGCCACCAGCGTAAACCCACGAAAACGGTGGAAGTTAGCATCGGCAGCATCCTGGGCTACCAGGCGCTCGGCATCGGCCAGCGCTGCCGCATAATCGCCCTGGCGCACTAAAAACTCGGCGCGCGCCTGCACAATACCCGTATCGTTGGGGGCTGCGGCCACTGCTGCATCGAAGTCGCGCCGGGCATCGGCCAGGCGATTCTGTTTCGTCGCAATCAGCGCCCGTAGATACAACGCCTGCGCTTGCTGGGCATTGAGCTTCAACACATGCTCAACATCGGCTAGCGCCGGGGCCAGCTGGTCGCTGTAATATAAGCGCCAACCACGATCCATGCGTGCCGGTATAAAATCTGGGTCGAGCGCAAGCGCATGATCGAGGTCGCGTAGCGCGCCCGCCTGATCATCTTTTGGGTAGCTCAACAAGACACTACGCTGGTAATAGGCCCGCACAAAATTGGGGTCAAGCTCAATGGCGCGGGTATAGTCGGCAATTGCCGGGTCGGCTTCGCCCTGGCGTTCCTGCAGGTAGCCGCGCGCAAAATAGGCCAGCGCATTATTCGGGCCAAGCTTCAGGGCGCGTTCGATATCGGGGCGCGCGCTATCGGCCCCACTGTCGAGCATACGCGCAATCCCACGCATGGCCAGCAAGCTTGGGTCGTCGGGGTGCGCCACCAGCGCTGGCTCCAGCGTTCTGAGTGCAGCGGGAACCTCCCCCGCCTCAACCTGGCGGGCTGCTGTCTCAAGTGTCTGGCGAATGTCGTCGGCGGGTGCCGCTGTTGCGCTCCCCGCCGTGGTACCACCCGCGCCGCCGCGCAATAGCGCGAAGGCTGCCGCCCCAAGCAGCACCAGTGCGAGTACAGCCGCCCCAATACCAAGCCAGCGCTTGTTCGTGCCGGGCTGAATAGGTGAAGCAAGCGGGGATGACACTGGCGCGCTTACGGCTACCGCCACTGGTATTGGCGTTATTGGCGGCGTTACCGGCGGCACCACAGCCGAAGCCGAAGCTTCAGGTAATGTATCACCATCGGGCAGCGTTATGCCGGTATTGGCTGCCCGCAGTGCGCGCGCCATCGCCCCAGCATCCTGAAAACGCTCATCGGCTTGCTTCGCCATTGCACGCAAAATCACGCGCTCAAATGCCTCCGGGATAGCCGGGTTGAGCTGGCGCGGTGGGCGCAGCGGGTTATGGACATGCATCATCGCCACGGCCAGCGGTGTTTCGGCCACAAATGGGCACTCGCCTGTGAGCGCCTGATACAGCACAACCCCTAGCGAATAGATATCGGTGCGCGCATCGACTGGCTCGCCCTTGAGCTGCTCGGGTGCCATATAGGCGGGGGTGCCCACCATCATGCCTTCGCCAGTGAGCTTCTGGGCCTCGCTGTAGATCTTGGCGATACCAAAATCTGAAAGCAGCGCGTCGCCATCGCGGCCAATCAGCACATTCGCTGGCTTCACATCGCGGTGAATCACACCCTGACGGTGCGCGTAATCAAGCGCGTCGGCGACCTGTGCCACCAGCTCGCCCGCGCGGGCAATACTCAGGCTCCCCCGGGCAATCAGCTCACCCAGGTCGCCGCCGTCGGTATAGCGCATGACAAGGTAAGGAATGCCGTTGTCCTCGGCCACATCGTATACCGGCAAAATATGCCGGTGCTCCAGGCGCGCAATTGTGCGCGCCTCGCGCTCGAAGCGCGTGCGAAAGCCCGCATCGCTTGCGAGGTGCTCGGGTAATACCTTGATCGCGACATAGCGATCCATCGCCGCATGGTAGGCTTTATACACCGTGGCCATGCCGCCAACGCCAAGCTGTTCGAGCACCCGATAAGGGCCAAGGGTACGGCCAATCATCTCTGCCATGCGCTACCTCGTAGATAGTACGCTACGCGAAATATAATCAGGGCTTGCGCTTACCTGAGCAATTGCGTCACATCCCTGGCGATGGTTTGCGCTCGGCGCAAACCATCACCAAAAAAAATACAACGTTTCGTGCTGACGCCGCCACGCACACGACAAACTAGAGTCCCGATAATAATGCCACATAATCATACCATTATGGCCGCCAGAGCGCACGCCGTAGCAGCAATCCTTTGGTGATCAAAGTGTTAACTATGCGCTTAACTGCCGAATCTGGCGCGGCGATACCTACACAGCCATGCCAGGCGCACGGTATCAGCCCGCGCTACCACATATCCGCGCGAGTGCCTCGGCGGTGCGTACTCTCATTCCAGGTTTTGCAGCTGGTGGCTAGTGTAATCGGGCTGAGCAGGGTAGAGTTATAGCCTCCTCGGGCGGCTTGCATAGAGGGCGACCCAGGGCCAGCTTCTGTATTGCATACTTTTACCGAGGTTGCGAAGGCTTTTACCGAGGTTGCGAAGGCTTTTACCGAGGTTGCGAAGACTTTTACTCAGGTTGTGAAGACTTTTACTCAGGTTGTGAAGGCTTTTACCGAGGTAACAAAGACTTTTACTCAGGTTGCGAAGACTTTTACCCAGGTAGAAAAACATATTGCGCGGGTTCGGGCTGCTCAGGCCGCCGGGGCTACCGCCGCCCCGGCACCCGGCGCTGGGGTTTGCACCCCAG
>JAFEAS010000009.1 GCA_018266315.1 Chloroflexi bacterium SZAS-1
CTGCGCGGCTTGCGCGAAGTATAGCGCAAGGCTTGCGAAGGTGCAAAGCATTCCGTAAGAGATAAATGCACATGTTCACGTTGTGGTGTGTTAATAAACCCGTTTGTGGGTTTCCAGCGACCTGAGTAACGTTTTACAATGTGCTATAATGCCGCGCAATGCGCAAACAGACAGCCTGCCATTGAGGAGCTAGCGATGACCTGTTTGCTCTGGCTTGGCGTTGTGATGCTGGTTGGGGCACTACTCTACTGGCTGATCGTCGTCGGCGAAGGTACATACCTGGGGCGCTACGCGGTGCGTTTTCTGTACCAGCGCGGGGCGGGCATCTACGATCAGGTGCGCGCGCATGTGGTGGCAAATGATGAAACTGTATTGCTGCCACTGCTCCACGCCGCACTCGTGGGCTGCTTGGCACCGCGTGTGCTGGATGTTGCTACTGGTACGGGTCGCATCCCTTTGCTGCTGGGTCGGCAGCCCTGGTTTGGCGGTACAGTATGTGGCATCGACCTGACACCGGCAATGCTGGCGCGCGCCCAATCGAAAATTGGGGCGGCTGGCCTGAGCGAGCGCGTCGAGCTGCGGCTTGGAAATGCGGGGGCACTGCCCTGGCCCGATGGAACCTTTGATCTCGTGGTGTCGCTCGAAGCGCTTGAGTTCTTTCCGCGCCCGCGCCGCGCCCTGGCCGAAATGGCGCGGACACTGCGGCCCGGCGGAACGCTTCTGATTAGCAAATATCCCGATGCCTGGGCACGTGCCTTGCCGCTGAAAGCCCTGACACGCCGGGGGATGCAGCGCACGCTGGCGCGCTTGGGGGTGGACGTTGCCGAATTTCGCGCCTGGCAGCCAGGGCACTACGAATTAGTAATTGCTCGGAAGCACTGAGTTTGCAGCACACATAGGCCGATGGGCGTGCCCTATTCAGCACACAAAATTGTATGACACAGGCAAACCCGCCATCTATTCCACTCTTGCATGGTCGCTATCGCATTGAAGAGCTGCTTGGCACTGGCCGCCTGGCGGTGGTGTACCGCGCCTACGACGAGCGTTTACAGCGCCAGGTGCTGGTGCACATGCTGCGCCGCGAGCTCAGCGGGCAAGAAACCTTGCGCCAGCGCTTTGTGCAAGAAGCGCATCATAGCGCGCGCCGTTCGCACCAATCGCTACTTGAAGTATTCGACAGCGGCGAAATTGCGGGCCGCCCATATATGATCACCGAGTTTGTGTCTGGGCGTACACTGCGCGAGGTTGGCGCGATGGCGCTTGAAGAAGCGCTACTCTACTTCCGCCAGTTGGTAGGGGCGGTAGCCGTGTGCCAGGCAGCGGGTGTGCCGCACCCGCCAATTTCCAGCAATAATGTCGTGCTCGTCGCCGATGGTCATGTCGAGCTACTAGAAAACTGGCGTACGGCGCCTGCCGAGCAAGCGCTCGATATCGCGGCCTATCGCGCACCCGAGCGGGTGGCTGGCGGCCCGCTGACCCATACCACGACGGTGTACGCGCTTGGTTTACTGCTGATCGAGATGCTCACTGGCAAACGCCTGGTAACTGGCGACGACCCACGCGCAGTCGCGCAGCAACACCTGACATTACGCATCCCATCACTCGCCGAACTTCGCCCGCTGCTCTTTGCGCCCGCGCTGGATACCTTGCTCAAGCGCGCCACCGATCGCCTGCCCGAACAGCGTTTCCCCGATGCGGCAGCCTTAGGCCGCGCGCTTGACGAGTTGCGCCGCGCACTGAGTACCGATACACAACGCCTTGAACAGCCACCGGTGCCCCAGGGGGTGCGCGCACGCATCAATCGTACAACCAGCCAGTGGCGCGCGCAGCCACAACCAGTAGCGGTGGCCGTGCCCGCGCCTACCGCGCCGCCTGTCGCCCTGGCCGATACTGCGCCTGTCCCGCCGGTGCGTATGCCTTCTACCGCGCGCCGCTCGTTAACTGGCCTGGCAATTATGCTGGCTATGCTGGTTGTGTTCGCCTGTGGGGCCTATTATGGCGTAACCGTAATTGTCGATCGGCTCGCGCATATTCAGCTGCCGCGCCCTTCGATTGAGCTGCCCGACCTTGGGTTTACCCTGCCCGACCTGGGCGTCGATCTGCCGGGGTGGCTAACCGGCATTATTAGTGGCGGCGGGCAGGTGTGGGTCGTGAATATCGATGGCATCGAAGGGCTGAACCTGCGCAGTGCGCCCGGCACGCAATCTGAGATTATTACGTATTTGCCAAGCGGTACGCACGTGCGCCAAATTGGCGGGCCAAGCAGCGCGGATAACACCCAGTGGTTGCAGGTGCGCGCCGACCTGAATGGGCAGGTGGTTGAAGGTTGGGTGTCGCAGCTGTATCTCAAGCCTGAATAATCAACGAGCGTGAACCATCTTGCACGCAGACACGAAATCTATTGTCGGTTGAGAGTACGCTCGTGCGCGCTGGAACGTGGTAAAATACGATAATTCGAGCGCCAAAAAATATTGCAATGCACATATTATAACCCCTGCGCCGCTGAGGTTCCGTCGTACTGGGGCATGAGTTGGCTGCACACCTCATTCTATAATTTGCCAACCCATCGGTTGAGCGGAGCCGCCTGAACATAGATTATGAAGGAGATATTCCATGCCGCTCACGTTACCCGATGCAGTGCTGCAACGCTTGAAACAAGCACAACGCATTGTGGTGCTCACTGGTGGTGGTATGGCAGCTGCCAGCAATGTCCCATCGTTTCGCGAGGCGCATACTGGCGAGTGGGCGCAGTACGATGTGAGCGAGCTGGCTACGGTGCAAGCTTACCTGCGCAACCCACGCATGGTGTGGGAATGGTACGAACATCGCCGCCATACTGCCGAAGCCGCTGAGCCTAGCCCGGCGCACTATGCACTGGTTGATCTCGAACAGCATTTTCCCACCTTTACGCTTATTACTCAAACAATCGATGGTTTGCACTGGCGTGCAGGTTCGCGCGACATGATCGAGCTGAATGGTTGTTTACGCCGCAGCCGCTGTTACGAAGCTGGTCACGTTATTTCGGCCTGGGAAGATGTTGGCGAATCTCCGCCACGCTGCCCCCATTGCGGCAGTATGTTGCGCCCAGGCGTGGTGATGTTTGGCGAAGGGCTGCCCGAATGGGAGCTGCGTACCGCACGCGCCGCCGTTGAGCAGTGCGATGTCTTTATGTGTATTGGTGATGTTGGCGCGATTGAACCCGTAGCCTCATTCCCATTTGTCGCGAAGCGCGTTGGTGCATTGGTGCTCGCCATCGATGCCGAAAACTCGATCTATACGCTGATGGCCGATCATGTGATTGACCAGCCGCTGAGCGTGGCGCTACCGGATCTGGTGCAGCTCATCGTCGGCGATGTAGGCGATCTTGAGGCATTTGCGGTCGATCAATGAAATCGCTCTTTCTCCGTTCGACAAAATACGATGGTAGCTTGCACTATTCCTACCCAACGCAGGTGGTGCACGAAACTAGCACGGTATTGACGGTTTATGTTGGCCCAGGTACGCCAATTAAAAGCTACCGTGGCGCGATGTACGCCACCCATCATAGCTTGCAATACTATTGGGCCGATCGGCGCTACAACCTTCATATTAGCTGGTACGGCGATTGGCGACCTCGCCTGCACTATATCAATATTGCCACGCCTGCCACCTGGAATGAAGGAACGATCCATTTTGTCGATATGGATTTAGATGTGATCTGGCGCGCACAAACCGGCGAAGTGCTGCTCGACGACGAAGATGAGTTTGCGCTTCATCAGGTGCGGTTTGGCTACCCACCTGCGCTGATTACTGCCTGCCAGCGCAGCAGTGCCGAGGTAATGGAGCTGATTGCCCAGCGCGTGTATCCCTTCGATGAGAGCTTGTACGCTTGGAGGCCCAATGGTACTCCGTAGCGAACGAGTGGCGATTCGCTCCTGGACGTTCCACGACGACGAGCTAGCCGACGATTGGCCGCCGTATAACGATCCATTTGAGCCGTTGTGGAATCTGCCGCGCCAGGTTGGGCTGGCGCATGACGTGTGGTCGTTTTTCGAAAGCTCAGCCTTACGCCGCACCTGGGCAGTAGAAGATTATAGCGGACGTCTGATTGGCCGCATCTCGCTGCGCGATATCGATACCCGTAAATCACAAGCACGCCTGGGTATTACCTTCAGTGCAGCATATACAAGTCAGGGCTTGGGCACCGAAGCGCTTGCGCTGTTCCTTAATTATTACTTCACCGAGCTTAAATTTCTTATTATGGTGCTCGATGTGGCTGCCCCTAACGAACGGGCTGTGCGCTCGTATGAACGCCTAGGGTTTAGCTGTGTCGGCGGCGATTGGCGTATCGCAGATAGTCGTTTTGATCAGCGCGTACTGGAACACCCACGCTATGCTCATTTACAGCGTTTTTTTCGGCGCGGCCAGAAGGGCGTGTATGTTGAATTTTACGAAATGCAGCTGCACAAAAATGATTGGCTCCATGGGCATTAGATCATGGGTGATAGGATAACAGGACTTTTTGTTGCCTTGCTCCTCTGTGTTGGCATGCTATCATACACCTCGGTAGAGCTTGTTATATTGCATCCTGTACCCTCGCACTGCGGAGCGTGTATGTCGCTAATAGCTGGAAACCTTGGTATTGTGCAACGGCTCCTCGACGGGCATCAAAAACGCTGGGCGGTGTGCGCCGGTTGTGCTGCCCACCTGTATGGCGATCGGCGACCGATTCAGGATGTGGATATCATAGTCGGCGCAGGCACTCTGGCCGAAGTCATCAAATTGCTTCAGCAGCAACAAAAAGCCGTTCAGTATGATGGCCAGCGAATTCTTTGGCGCGGTATTAAGCTATTCGACGACCTAAGTATTCGCCGCGGTACACAGGTACATCCCTTCCTCCTCGATGATGCGATGGTAGGCCATTTGCGCCGCATACCTCTGTTAGGCTCGCAGGTATTAGTGCTTGCCCCCGAAGATGTATTAGCGCATAAAGTAGTGTTAGGGCGGGGCGCCGAGCAAGGCAAGCATGATCTTGCCGACGCAGCGGGGATTGTGCGCCGCCAACAGCTCAATCTCGATTATGTGCGCGAGCGTTTGCACCTCATGAATGCAATTGATGCTGCAACCCCAGCATTTGAGCGCCTGGGGATAGCGATCTAGCATATACCTGCTCAATTTCGCGCATCTATCTCGAACGCAAATGGCTGTATGTGCTTCCACCAGGATGTGGTAGGTATGAAGGCTGCGCGATACGTGCGTTTACGACCACAGATCATAACTGCCAGACGTACCGTAATACTGCTTTCTTACGGTACAATAGTAATATTAAACATACTCATATCAAAGTTCCTGGGCTTGGTTGTTGGGCCATTGCTCATCCATGAATGATGCGCATTCTGGTTTGAGAAATAGGGCATCGCCATGTTAGCGCAGTTTATCTACTCAGCTAAAATTCTGATTATTGACGATGAGTTAGACAACGTCTTCCTGATCGAGCAGATTTTGCGGCGGCGAGGGTATACCAATGTGATTGGTACAAACAACCCACGCACCGCACTTGAGCAGATCGAGCGTGAACGCCCTGACTTGATTGTGCTTGATCTGATGATGCCGTATGTTAGTGGCTACGATATTCTGGCGCAGCTAAAGCATATTCAGCTGCCCGGCGAATTTTTACCGGTGCTTGTGCTCACAGCCGATATCAATAATAGCGCGAAAGAGCAGGCGCTCTCGGCAGGGGCAAAAGATTTCCTGACAAAGCCCGTCAACACTTCGGAATTACTCTTACGCATCTGGAATATGATTGAGACGCGCTTTCTCTATTTAGAGCTTCAGCGCCGTAACGCCCAGCTTGAATTAAATGTTGAAAGCAAAACGCGCGCACTCGAGCAATCGCGCCGTGAGATCGCCGAATCACAGGATGAAATTTTAGCGCGGCGTAAGAACGAAGCGGTGCTGCTTCAGGCGAAAGAGGCTGCCGAAGCCGCCAACCGTGCGAAGAGTACCTTTTTGGCGAACATGAGTCACGAGCTACGCACGCCGCTCACCGCGATTATTGGCTATAGCGATCTCCTACTTTACCAGGCACACGCGCGTGGGTTTAACGAGCTGGTTCCCGATATTACCATCATACAATCGGCTGGGCGGCACCTGCTGGCGATGATTAGCGATGTGCTTGATCTTTCAAAAATTGAAGCTGGCAAAATGCAGCTAAGTCTAGAGACCTTTGACCTTGCTGCTTTAATGGCAGAATTAGCGACCACGATACAACCTCTGGTGCGGCAGAACCAGAACGAGCTGCTGCTCGAATGTGCACCTAGCACTGGGGCGATGCACGCCGACCTGACGAAGATGCGCCAGACCTTGTTGAATTTGCTGAGTAATGCGGCAAAGTTTACCACGCAGGGTAAAATCACGTTTACATGCGCCCGCGAGCGGGTTGAGGACGAAGATTGGATCCGCTTCAGTGTCGCTGATACGGGCGTTGGTATGAGCGATGAGCAGCTGCAACAGCTGTTTCAATCGTTTACTCAGCTGAATACGCTGCCCTCCCAGAAGGTAGGTGGCAGTGGACTGGGGCTCGTATTGAGTCGCCACTACTGCCGCATGATGGGTGGCGATGTATTTGTTGAAAGCTCGCTAGGTGGCGGTTCGGTCTTCACCGTGCGCTTGCCAGCAACGGTTACCAATCATACGGCTAGCAATATCCTCGCTGTGTAATGTTTCGCCAACGCTGTTGCCTGCATATATAATCGCCGCTGCTCACGCGGAACTCCCTGGCCGCGCTGCGCGTCTCTCTAACAGATTGTGTTGCCATGAGGCACAGGAGCGCGCATATGAATCGTCCTGCTGTTCGGGTGGCTGCGGCCGCCGTTGTATTGGCGCTGATTGGTGGGCTGGTGTTTGCCCTGCGCAGCCGCCCCGCGCCAGTAGTGGTGGTGCCGACCCCTCGCTCGACCATTGTTCCGCTACCCCCGCGCTTGCCCTACACCCCGGTTCCTGCAGATACGATTGCGCCTGTGGTTGTGCAGCGCACACCCGCGCGCGGTGAAGAATTGCCGCCCGGTAGCCCGATTGAGCTGGTGTTCGATCGGGCGATGGATAAGCCTGCGGTTGAGGCGGCGTTTAGTGTTGCACCCGCAGTGCCTGGTGCGATCGAATGGGCTGATGCGCGCACGTTGCGCTTCCGCCCGAGCCAGCCGCTGCCGCGCGCGCAGGTGTTTGATGTTGCGCTGAGCCAGGGTGCGAAAGCTGCCGATGGCGCGGCGCTGCGCGAGCCGTTGCAGTTTCGCTTCAGCACAGCGGGTTTCCTCGAAGTGGGTCAAGTGATTCCCGCCGATGGCGCGACCGAGGTGCAGCCAGATGCAACGATCACGGTTTTGTTCAACCGCCCGGTGGTGCCGCTGCTCGTGGCCGAGCAACAGGCTACGCTGCCACAACCGCTCAGCTTCACCCCGGCGCTGGCCGGGCGTGGCGAGTGGCTGAATACTGCTGTCTATGTGTTCCATCCCGATGCGCCGCTGGCCGGTGGCACGACCTACACCGCGCAAATTGCTGCAGGGCTGCAAGGCATTGATGGCAGCCCACTACAATCGGCATATACCTGGAAATTCAGCACCGCCCGACCGCAAGTATTGAGCGTTGTGCCGCAGGACACTGAGCGCCTGGTGGCGATCGAGCGCACTATCAGCGTGCAGCTGAACCAGCCGATCGACCCGGCTAGCACTCAGTCGGCGTTTCACCTGCACTCGAGTAATGGCGACACGCCCGGTGCGCTTCAGGTGATTCGCGATACCATCCTGTTTACGCCGAGCGCGCGCCTGGCCTTCGACACCGATTATCAGGTGGTGCTCGACGCCGGGTTGGGCAGCGCGGCGAGTGGCAATGGGCTGGCAAGCGAGTTCCGTACCAGCTTTCGCACGGTGCCGCTGCCGCAGCTGCTGGGCACGCTACCTGCCGATGGCGATACGGCGGCGCAACCCTACACCGACCTGACCCTATTCTTCAACGCGCCAATCGACCCGGCCTCGGTTATGCCCAACCTGCAGATGACGCCGCCGCTTTCGCCGACCCAGGTATATACCTACGGAACCTTGATCTATCCCGGCGATACGTCGGTTCCGGCTGGTGCGGGCTATGCCTTCCATATTAGCTTTGGCGCGCAGCCCTCGCGCGATTACGCGGCGCAGATTGGCCCGAACATTGCCGATCCGTATGGCAACCGTATCGGTCAGGGGCGCGCCATTCGCTTCCGCACGGCACCACTGCCGCCTGCGGTGCAGATTGTGATGCCCGATTACCTGGCAACCTACCGCGCGGGCGGCGTAGCGCGGGTTGGCATTAGCTCGGTGAATAGCCCCAGCGCCTCGCTGGCGCTCTACCGCCTCGCGCTCGACGATTTGCGCAACCCGTACCGCGACCCATCGCAGCTGCCGCCCGACAGCGCGCTGCTGCGCAGGTGGCAGGTGCCGCTCAACACGCCACTCGACAAGCCGACACTGAGCATGGTTAACCTTCTAGAAAATAACGGCGCGCTCGACCCCGGCGTGTATCTGCTCACGCTCGACCAGGGCGCGGCCGCACCGCAGCAGCACATAATGGTTGTCTCGAACATTAATGTCACGCTCAAAACCGCCCCGAAAGAGGCGCTGCTGTGGGCGAATGATCTGCAAACCGGCGCCCCAGTGAGCGGGCTGGACTTCGAGCTGTTCGACGACCAGGGCAACGCGCTGGGCCGCGCCACCACCGATACGAATGGCGTGGCGCGCGTGCAGCACGACCGCAACCAGAATCAGGGCATCCTGGCGATTGCGCGCCAGCCGTTTGCGGCGGCTTCGTCGAACTGGGCGCGCGGCATTTCGCCGTGGGAATTTGGCATCGAGAATACCTCGTTCCTACCCTCATTGGCGATGCATGTCTATACCGACCGGCCACTCTACCGGCCCGGCCAGGCCGTACATTTCAAGGGCGTGGTGCGCGCCGAGCGCGATGTAAGCTTTAGCCTGCCAGCTACAACCACCGCCAATGTCATGATCAACAACGTGAATGGCGAGCAGATTTTCCAGCAAACCCTGCCGCTCAGCGCNNATCAATGTGTCGGTTGGCGACCAGTCACAGAGCTTCCCATTCACCGTCGCGGCCTACCGTGCGCCTGAGTTTGCGGTGAATGTACGCGCGCCCGCCGAGGTGGTGCGTGGTGCGCCGGTGGCAGCGACTGCCGAGGTGCGCTACTTCTTTGGCGGGCCGGTGGCGAATGCGCTGGTGCAGTGGAATGTGCTGGCGAATAGCTACCGCTTCAGCCCGGCGTGGGGCGGGCGCTACCAGTTTGGCGATACCGACGACCCCTGGCGCTGCTGGGAGTGCTGGTGGCAGCCCGCCGCGCCGCCACAGCCAATTCTGAGCGGCAGCGGCACCACCGACGCGCAGGGTAATCTCACCATCACGCTTCCTGCCGAGCTGAAAGATGCGCAGGGCGTGCCAATCACCGACAGCGTGCAGCTGGCGATTGAGGCCAGCGCAACCGGGCGCGACAACCAGGTGATCAGCGGGCGCACGAACATCGTTTCGCACCGAGGTAGCCTGTACCTTGGCCTGGCCCCGCGCAGCTACGTGGCGCAGGCAGGCGAAGCGCAGCAGGTAGACCTGGTGGCGAGCGACACCGCTGGGCAGCGCCAGCCGAACCAGACGATTGATGTTGAGCTGGTGCGTTACAGCTGGGACAACAAGTTTATTGTCGATGCGAACGGCGGCGGGCACTGGGAATGGCGCGAGGCGCGTACCCCGGCGGGCAGCCAGCAGGTGACGACCGATGCTAAGGGCGAGGCCGTCGCGAGCTTCACGCCGCCCGAGGCTGGCTCGTACCGGCTGGTGGCGCGCGGGCGCGATAATGGCGGCCGGGTGGTGCAGTCGTCGATCTTTGTGTGGGTGGCGGGCGATGGCTATGCCCCCTGGCGGCGCGACAACAACGACCAGATTTCGCTCATTTCGGATAAGACCAGCTATACGCCGGGCGAAACCGCCGAAGTGCTCATTCCCTCGCCATTTACGCAGCCGCACTGGGCGCTGATTACGGTCGAGCGCGGCGGGATTTTGAGCCACGAGGTGCGCAAGCTCGAAGGCAACAGCAGCGTGTTTCGCTTGCCCATCACTAACGCGCATGTGCCAAATGTGTATGTCAGCGTCACGCTATTCAGCCCGCCCGACGCGCCAGGCCGCCCCGCCGATTACAAGGTTGGCGTGCTGCCGCTGGCGGTCGCGCCCGACCCGCAAACCCTGCGCGTGACGGCCACGCCCGACCACGCGCCCGCTCAGCCTGGCGAAACCGTGCGCTACACCATCAACGTGGCCGATACGCAGGGCCGCCCGGTCGCCGCTGAATTGTCGCTCGATCTGGTTGACCAGGCGGTGCTGAGCCTGATGCCGCGCATACCCGACGCGATCGGCGTGGCCTTCTACAGCCGCCGCCCGCTGGCGATTGCCACTGCGAGTGGCCTGAGCATCTCGGGCGACCGCTTCCTGCGTCAGTTCGAGCAAGACCTGGAGCGCCAGCAGCGTGAGCGCCAGCAGCGTGAGCGCCAACAGGCCCCGCCTACATCGCTGCCCACTACCGCCGCCGATACAGCCGGCGGCGCAGCTGCTGGCGCTGTACCCGCCGCTGCACCCACCGCCGCTCCGGCTGCCACATCAGCCCCGGCTGCGCTTGAATCAAGTGCGAAGAACGCGGCTCAGGGTAGCACACCCACCGTGCGCGAGCAGTTCGCCGACACGGCCTACTGGAACGCGACGATTACCACTGACGCAAATGGCAGCGCCAGCGTGGATATTGCCCTGCCCGACAACCTGACCACCTGGGTGCTGCGCGGCGTGGCGCTCACCGCCGACACCCGCGTGGGCGAAGGCACCACCGACCTACTTGTCACCAAGCCGATGCTGGTGCGGCCCGTTACGCCGCGCTTCCTCACCGTCGGCGACACGGTTGAACTCGCCGCGAATGTGAGCAACAACACCGCCAGCCCGCTAACTACTCAGGTGGGACTCACGGCGCGCGGCATTACCGTCACCGGCGAGCTAACCCAGACGCTGACCATCCCGGCCAATGGCGAGGCGCAGGCCACCTGGCGCGCCAGCGTGCCCGATGTCACCGCCGCCGACCTGGTGTTCAGCGCGGTAGCGGGCAGCTACGCCGACGCCGCGCGCCCGCGCCTGGGCACCGGCCCTGGCGGCACGCTGCCGGTGTATCGCTACAGCGCGCCCGAAATTGTTGGCACCGGCGGCCAGCTCGATGCCGATGGCACGCGCACCGAGGCGATTGGCTTGCCGCCGAATATCGACCCGCGCAACGGCGAGCTGACCGTGCGGCTCGACCCCTCGCTGGCCGCCGGGCTGCGCGATGGCCTTAAGGCGCTCGATAACCCCGATTACGAAAGCACCGAAGCGCTGGTGTCGAGTTTCCTGCCGAACATTCTTACGCTACGCGCGCTCAAGCAGCTCGGCGCAGCCAACCCCGAATTAGAGGCGCAGCTGCCGAATCTGGTAGAAGCAGCGCTGAACAAGCTTGCCAGCCAGCAGCATAACGACGGCGGCTGGGGCTGGTGGTCGCTCGCCGCCGATGGGCGCACGGTTGAGAGCAACCCGCACATCAGCGCATACGTGGTGTTTGGCCTGCAACGCGCCAAAGAGACTGGTTTCAGCGTGCGCGACGATGTGCTCACGCGCGGACTCGATTACCTTACGACTCAGCTGTTACCCACCGGCCAGCGCCCCGACCAACTCGCCAGCGCCGATGCCAATCGCCAGGCATGGCTGCTGTATGTGCTGGCCGACGCAGGCCGCGCCGACACCGCCCGCCTCGACGATCTGTACGCCAACCGCACCAAGCTCGGCGTGTATGCGCGCGGATTCCTGGCGCTGGCGCTCAATCGCGCTGGCGCGACCGCAGGCGATGCACGCATTAAAACGCTGCTGGCCGATTTCAACAGCAGCGCGATTATGAGCGCGACCGGCGCGCACTGGGAAGAGCGCGAGCGCGACTGGTGGAGCATGAACACCGACACGCGCACCACCGCAATTGTGCTGCTGGCGCTCACGCGGCTCGACGCGCAGAACCAGCTCAACCCGAACATTGTCCGCTGGCTGATGGTAGCGCGCAACGACGGCGTGTGGGAAAGCACGCAGGAAACCGCCTGGTCACTTATGGCGCTGACTGACTGGATGGTTGCGACCGGCGAGCTAAAGGCCGACTATGACTACGGCGTGTGGCTGAACAATGCAGCGCAGGCCAGCGGCCATATTACCCCCGCCGACGCGCAGACGCCAATTGTATTGCGGGTGCGCGTAGCCCAGCTACTGCAAGACGCGGGCAACCGCCTGACGATCGGGCGTGGCGCGGGCAGTGGGCGGCTGTACTACACCGCGCATCTGCGTGCCTTCCTGCCCGTGGAGCAGATTCAGGCGCTCGATCGTGGCGTGACGGTGCGGCGGCGCTACACCCTGGCAAGCTGCCAGGACGGGCCGAAATGCCCAGCGGTGAGCGAGGTGAAGGTCGGCGATGTCATTCGTGTTGAGCTAGAGATCATCGCACCGAACGACCTGTATTATCTCCAGGTCGAAGACCCGCTACCCGCTGGTGCTGAAGCGATTGACACAACACTTGCCACCACCAGCGTGCTTGCGCCCCCGCCCGAGCTTCAGCAGCCCGTGCCGATTGAGGGGCCGGTAGCACCTGCCGCTGAGGCGCGCGTCGCCCCGCCAATCGACGTGTGGTGGGGATGGTGGCGCTGGTATAGCCGCAGTGAGCTACGCGATGAAAAGGTCGTGTTGTTCGCCGATTATCTGGCGCGTGGCGCATACCTGTACAGCTACACCATGCGCGCGACGCAGGCGGGCGAGTTCCGCGTCATTCCTACCACCGCGCACGAGCAGTATTTCCCCGAGGTGTATGGCCGCGCCGATGGGCAGCTACTGCGCATCGCCGCCAAATGAGCTGAGACGACTGACGAATGACGACCGACCACGATATTCCCTCGTGGTCGGTCGTCATTTGTCGGTCGTCGAACGATAGATGATTAGCTTACCGGCACATTCACCGGTGTATTCGCTAGCACATAATCATATGCGCTTAGCGCGGCGCGCGCGCCATCGCCGATCGCAATCAGAATTTGCTCGCCAAACGCGGTAGTTACGTCGCCAGCGGCAAATAGCCCGGGTAGCGTCGTCGCGTAGCGCTCATCGACCCAGATAAAGCCCTCGGCGTCGGTTTGGGCG
Organism: Chloroflexi bacterium SZAS-1; assembly: GCA_018266315.1. GTDB lineage: Bacteria > Chloroflexota > Chloroflexia > Chloroflexales > Roseiflexaceae > Kouleothrix. Next base: position 13,243 of record JAFEAS010000009.1, read on the forward strand.
ATATGCTGCACCAGCGCGCTATTGGGCTTCAGCCCCAGATCGACAAATGCTGCATTCACGCGCAGGCGGTGATGCTCTTCGCCGCGCTCAACCACCAGCGCCGTGACATTGAACGGCCCCACGACCGACTTCACATGGTAGCCCTCAAGTACCTCGACATTCGGGCGCTGGCGCAGCGCGCGGCCAAGTGGCGTTTCAAGCTCGCCCTCGCTGGGCACAACCACATACACATGCGAGGCGCTGCGGGCCAATTCGGCGGCACCGCGCAGGGCGCGCAAGGTTGAGCCAATCACGGCTACTGGCTTCCCGGCAACAATATGTGCATGCGTCGTTGCTGAATAGCCCAGGCCCTGGTTGAGCAGATCCTGCGCGCCAGGGGTATCGAGCTGCACCGGAACCGCGCCGGTAGCCACCAGCACCGCCAGGGTTTCCAGCACGCCATGGCCCTCAGTCGCTACCTGAAATGTGCCATTGGTTTTGGTAATGCTAGTTACGCGGTCGCAGAGCAGCTGCGCTTCGTGGGCGGCTACTTGCTGCTTGAGCGCGCGCGATGCCTCGGCTCCCGCGACATACTCTTCACTGTTCTGGCCTTGTAGGTGCTGTTGGGTTCCGGCTTTGCCGCCGATTTTCTCATAAATCATGAGGGCGTCGAGCTGCTTGCCAAAGGCATACACCGCCGCCGAAAGCGCTGCCGCGCCCCCGCCGACGATAATCAGATCGTGCATACTTGTGCTCCTTTGCTGTTGAAGTGGGGAAACTAGGTGCTACCAGCAGTATACGCAGCTGGCGCGCAGTGCGTGTAAAGAAAGCGCAACAGGCAATGATGGGCCGTTCACGGCGTGTAAGCCTTTCGTAAGGATTGAATAAGCCAGCAGTGATAGGGTATTGATAAAGGCAACAGGCGGAATATAGCGGTGGCGGCAATGTAGAACCTTTGGGGGTGGTTTGTCAGCCGTCGGCCGTCGGCTTGGGCAGTTTTTTTGATGCGCTTAGGAGTTACGCAGTTGCGTTGTTCGGCAGCTCAATAGGAGGCTTTTGCCTGCGGCAGCATGGTACCAAACTGTTTTTGGTGTTCCGCGGTTGGCGCGAAGCGCCAACCGCGGAACACCATGATACAAACGTACCGCTCTATCGCAGGCGAAAACGCCCACCGCGGAACTCGTGTATGTAATAGGTGCCTTAGCATCTTGGAGGAATTATGGTTCAACGATTGATACCAGTGCTCGTTTTGGCAGTGTTGGTAGGAGGTGGCATGCTTATAGCCGGGGTATTTCGGCGCGATTCCGGTGCCACAGCGCCGCCTATTCGCAACAGTGCCAGCCAGGCAGTGAGTGCGCCTACAGCCGCGCCCATACCCACAGCAACAGCGCTGCCCCAGGCCGATGGCCCGGCCGCCCCCGGCTTCGATGGCGGTGGGGCGTGGCTCAATTCCGCGCCGCTCGCCCTGCCCGACCTAACCAAGCAAGGCAAGGTTGTGCTGGTCGATTTCTGGACATATGGCTGCTACAACTGCCAGAACACGCTGCCGTATGTAAAGCAGTGGTGGGAACGCTATAAAGATCAGGGGCTGGTGATTGTAGGCGTACATACGCCTGAATTTCAAGCCGAGCACGAGCTAGCCAATGTGCAGGCTGCCGTGCAGCAGCAAGCTATTGGCTGGCCGGTGGTGCAGGATAATGACTACGCGATCTGGCGAGCCTATGGTAACCACTACTGGCCCCACTTCTACCTAGTTGATCATCGCGGAAACATCGTATACCAACACATTGGCGAAGGTGCCTACGACGAAACCGAGCGCCAGATCGTGGTGGCGCTGGCGGCGGCAAAGCAGGAGTAGGCGGCCTAGAATCAACCGGCGCGGCTACGCAAGTAGCCGCGCCGGTTCGTTCATTGTCGGGCTGTTTAGCGCTTGCGCAGTAACATAAAGCCAGCGCCAATCAGCAGCAGCGGGAAGATATATTCCCCAACATTGAAGATATTCGCCAGGATAAGGATGCCCACCCCCAGCAGCATAAAGCCAAATACGCGCCCGCGTTTGCGCTGCGGTACCGGCCCATACGCATTCGGCTGAGTGGGCGGCACGGCCAGGTTCGGCGCGGTCGGGTCGAGCCGCAGGTTCACCGTCTTGCCCGTCGCCGGGTCGGTCGGGTTAATCGGCTGGCCGGTGATTGGGTCGTAGCGGTAGGCTTCGGGCGGCGGAACATCGCCATAGCGCGGTGGCGCTGCCGTGCGCCCCTGGCTCGCCGCGCCTTGGCCCTGGCGCAACACCTCGCGTACCTCGCGACTAAATTGCTGGCCCACCTGCGATGCCTCTTCGCCAAATGTTTGCGCACGGCGGCGCCACTCTTCGGCATCAGGCGGGAAGAAGGCACCGTTACCGGTGGCACCGGCCTTAGGCATCACCAGCCATAAGATTGGGTAGATCAGCAACCCAAGCCCGCTGGTGAGCGTCACCAGCACAAAAATAAGCCGCACAATCACTGGGTCGATGGCGAAATATTCGGCCAGGCCACCACAGACGCCTGCAACAATGACTTCAGTGCGACTGCGCATCAGTCGTGGCTGCATAATAAACCTTCCTTTCGGCCGCCACATGGCGGCCTGGGTATCTATACCGTTCTGGCCGATATGACGCCGCGGGTTAATGAATTGTTGCGATGCTGTACATCACCGCATCCGCATGCAATATAGTAGCAGAATTTTGGCAGCTGTGGGCCAGGTGCGGTTTAGCGCGCGCGGCGGCGCAACCGTAGCGGCAAGCGCGCCACCCAGGCAATCGCTCGCTCCGCCCGCGCTCCGGGGAAAGGCCGCACTTCGTACCCCAGCAGCCGCACCGCCAGGTTGGTAGTGCTATAGGTCAGCACAACAATGGGTGCCAGCCCCAGCCAAAGCGCGAATGGAAAGAGGAGCCACCAGCGTGCGAGCATCCAGCGCGCCACAGGCTCAAGCGCGGGTTGGGCGCGCTGCTGCCACCATGCCCCCTGGCCCACTAGCTGCGCTAGCCAGGCCGCCAGCGCCAGCCCGCTCTGGTAGGTGATATTCAGCTGGCGCGCAAAGCTGCTGAGTGGCAGGCCCGCGGCGAGCGTGAGGATAACCAGTAACGCCAGCACAGCGGCAGCGCCGCCGGTCATTCCTAGCAAAATAAGCAGGCTATGGGGCAGGCGCTGGCGCATAGTGAAGCCAAGAAACAAGCCCGCGCCACAGGTGAGTGTCAAGGGTATCATAAAGGTCAGCCCGCTGAGCGCGGTAATGATAAAGCCAGCCACCGCCACGCTGAGCATGCCCACGCGCAAACCACGCCGCAGCACCAGCACCGCGAATACTATGGTGATAATCAGCCGCGCAAAGGTATCGATTAACGGCAGGTACATCGCGGCCAGCTGCGCCAGCACGGCGAAATCGGCCAGCAGCGCGCCTTCAGCAATCTCAATCGCGGTCAGTGGGCGTGGCATAGCAGTACTCTATCGGTGCAGATCAATGTGCGGTGTTGAGCGCGCAAACGAAAGACGAAGGGCGAACACCTGCTCACCCTTCGCCTTTATTATATAGTAACCCAATCGGTTTCAGAAATCTGCTAGCTTCAGCCCGAATACTCTAGCCACCTACCTCGTTAGGCACAATCAGGCCGTAGTTGCCATCCTCGCGCCGGTACAGCACATTAATTTCGCTGGTGCCAGCATCGCGGAATACGAAGAAATCGTGCCCGAGCAGCTCCATCTGCTCTACTGCTTCATCGCTGAACATGGGCTTCACCTGAAACTCTTTGGTGCGCACAATCCGCGGGTTGCGGGCCTCTTCGCCTGTACCATTGGTTTCGGGCAACGCCTCAATAATCTCGCCGCCCTGGCGACGCAGCTTGCCCCGCCGCCAGTGCTTATCCTTATAGCGCTGAATCTGGCGCTGCAAATTATCATACACCACATCAATTGCCGAATTCAGGTCGGCGGCGCGCTGCTCGGCCCGCAAAAGAATGCCATGATCGCCGACCAGGGTAACCTGGGCACGGTGGGTGTTGTTATCGGTGCGCCGTTGTTCTTCAGCTACCTCCACGGTTACCTTGCTAATCGAGTCAAGGTAGCGCTCAAGCTTGCCTAGTTTCTCCCGAATGTAGGCTTGATGGCGATCAGAAACTTTCCCGGTGCGGCTCTTGACGATCAGATCCATAATGCTCTTTCCTTCCCAATCGGCTGGCGGTGCAAGCCAATGCTGCGAGGAGCCAGCGCTGCTGTTGCTGTGCCCCATGCACAAAGCCCTCAACCGTAAAGGCTACGGCCGAGGGCTTCAACAGCAATTAGCGAAACAGAACGATTGATTGCACGGTGTAACCACGATTATCGCAAACGCTGCACGCCATACGTTCGCCTTTCTCTAGCTGCGGGGTTGCCCCCACGCCAGCGCTCATGGTTTCATGCAAGGCCATTGTACTATGCAGCAGAACGACATGCAAGGCTGAATTGGTAGCGATACGCTAACTATTGGTAGTGGCGCGCTGGGCCGCAACTTGCTGTTCGAGTAGCTTGACGCAGGCGTATAGCGCATCAATGTGCGGTGTAGCAACGCCAACCAGGCGGCCAAGTTCGGCCACTGCCCCCACCAGCGCGTCGATTTCGGTGGTGCGGCCAGCTTCAATATCTTGAAGCATCGAGGTTTTGTGCGCGCCTACATCAGTTGCGCCAGCAATACGCTGCTCGATCGTAATGCCGAATTCAATCCCAAGCTGCGCGGCGATGGATTGAGCCTCGGCCATGGTGGCAGTGGCAAGCGCGCGTGTGGGCGGGTAGGTGCCGATCTGTGCGAGTGTGGCGCGGGTAAGTGCGCTAATTGGGTTGAAGGCCAGGTTGCCCCACAGCTTTACCCACAGCTCGTTGCGGATGCGTGTGCGAATCGGCGCTTTAAGCCCTGCCCGATTGAAGATCTGGGCGATCGCCTGTAGGCGGGCAGTTTTTGTTCCATCCAGCTCGCCCAGCGCAAAGCGGTTGCCCTCGATATGGCGCACAATCCCCGGCCCGGTCAGCTCGGCAGCCGGGTATACCACGCAGCCAATCACACGCTCGGGTTCAATCGTGGTTACCAGGATGCCATCGGGATCGACCGCTGCGACCCGTTGACCTTCGTACTGCCCGCCATGTTTGTGGAAATACCACCAGGGAATGCCATTCTGCATAGGCAGCACGATTGTGTTTTCGTGGTAGAGCGCGCGCATTGCCGGGGCCAGCGCGGGCAGGCTCTGGGCCTTTACCGCCGCAATAACCAGATCGTGCGTACCGGCCGCAGCCATATCGCTGGTAGCCAGCGCGGGCCAGGCTACTTCGCGCTGGCCCGCCGTCTCAAGCGCGAGGCCGTGCTGCTGAATAGCCGCCAGGTGTGCGCCGCGCGCAATCAGCGTGACATGTTCGCCAGCCAGCGCGAGCCGCGCGCCAACATAACCGCCAATCGCGCCCGCGCCAACAATGCAAATACGCATAGATGCTCCGATCGGGTGATCCGGGAACGTACTCAGTGTCCAATTGTAGCATGACCTATGTAGGTGTATCCTTGCAGCCTGAACATAGCGATTTCAAAGCTCCGTGCTTCTCCTTCGGTGCTTGGGGCGAGACACTTAAACGCTTCGTATTTTTGCCCAGGCGGCACAATCTGGGGTGTGCGCTGGGATCGTATGCTGCTGGTAATACCCAGGCGTTACACTACCTCTCACCATGATTGCAACATGGCCATACATCAACATCGTAGCCAAACGTTCTGAACTATGGGGCAATCTGCAATGCTATCACTATCATCAACCCGTACCGTACTTATTGGCGCAACCAACCCCGACCTCGGCATGCTCATCAGCCGCATCATCAAACGCCGATTTCAATCGAGCAACTGCATGCTAAGCAGCTCGGGCGCAGGCCTGCTTGAAGCCATGAATCTGGCGGATATTGACCTCGTGATCACCGACGAATGGCTGCCCGACATGAGCGCATATACCCTCAGCCAGAACCTCAAGCGGCGAAATCCGCACCTGCCGGTCTTGTTGCTCACGGCGCTCCCTTCATCGCACCTGGAAGCAGCGATGCAACAGGAACAAGTCGATGCCTTTCTCACCAAGCCATTTCATATCGATGAGCTGACAAGCGCGGCGGCTAATATGTTTGCGCTGGCTGTGTAACGCAAACCCATATACTTTCTCAATTGCTTCCTCACAATCTCTAAATATCTGTTTGCTACGATGCCTACATCAATCACATAACACTCCATGCCAGCAATGGCATAGCGTGATGATGGAGGTTTCCTATGCAAACAACCCTTCCGTTTCCTCGGGCACATACCCCGGCTGGTACTCAGCGGCCCAAACGCCGCTGGGCGCGCTGGCTGATCGCTCCTGTGGTGCTCGCTTTACTGCTTGGCGGCGGCCTCTGGTGGCGCTCGGCTAAGCAAGCTAGCACCAGCACGACGACGACCGCGACTGTAAACCAGGGTGATCTTACTGTTTCTGTTAGTGGTAGCGGCACGGTTGCCGCCGCCCGCACCGTTGATCTGGCATTTCAGCAATCGGGCACGATCACCGCCGTTGACGTGGCGGTTGGTCAGCAAGTAAAGGCCGGGCAAACCCTGGCCCAGATCGATGCAAGCGCCTTGCAGCTTGCACTAGAACAGGCGCAGGCCAACCTCAAGGCGGCGCAGGCCAATTATGCAAACGTGCAAGATGGCAGCGCAACCACGCAAGACATTACCAGCGCCGAGGCTCAGCTCACCAGCGCCAAGGCACAGCTTCAGCAGACCAAAACCGGCACTGCTACTGCCGCCGACATTGCCAGCGCAAAAGCGGCGCTTGCCGCCGCGCAGGCCAAGCTCGATGCGCTCAAAAACCCCAGCCAGGTTAATCTCAGCGCAGCACAGCTGAAGGTAACGCAGGCGCAAACGGCGCTGGAAAGCACGCGCAATAGCGCCTCGCAGGCCAAAACCAGCGCCCAATTGCAGCTGCAAAATGCGGTGAACGCGCTGACGCAGGCACAATCGAAATACTCGATCGCGCTGCAAAACTGGCAATATGTGCAGGAAACCGGCAACGACCCGGTGAGTCCAACCAAGACAAACGCACAGGGCAAATCGGTGGCGAACACGTTGAACGATACCCAGCGCCAGCAATACTACGATGCGTATGTGCAGGCCCAGGCCGCGCTCGAAAGCGCACAGAATAACGTTCAGCAATCGCAAGTGGCCTACGATACCGCGCGCCAGAACGAGGTAACCAACGTCCAGCAGGCCGAGTTGACGGTGCAGGCGGCCCAGGCCGATCTTGATGCGCTAAAAAAACCGAGCCAGAGCGATCTGACGCAGGCGCAGGCCGCCGTAACGCAAGCCCAGGCCAACCTGACTAACCTGACCCAGGGTGGCACTGCCGCAGCTATCGCGCAGGCGCAGGCCGCTGTGACGCAAGCCCAGGCCAACCTCGATAGCCTCAACGCGCCTGCCACCGATTCCGCGCTCACCGCAGCCGAGGCCAGCGTACTCCAGGCGCAGGTCGCCGTTGATACCGCCGAGCGCAATCTGGCGCAGGCCACCCTCACCGCACCCTTCGATGGCGTGGTGTCGTCGGTCGGGGCGGTAGTGGGCAGCACCACCAGTGCCAACAGCAGCGCGCTTATCCTGGTTGATCAGTCCAAACTGCATGTTGATGTGAGCCTCAGCGAAGCCGACGCCGCGAAAGTTGCGGTTGGACAACAGGTGGCACTCACATTCGATGCGCTGCCAGATGCCACGCTCACCGGCACGGTTACATCAGTGGCCCCGGTGGCAACCACCTCGCAGAATGTCGTGACCTACGCCGTGCAGATTGAGTTCGATCCCGGCACCACGGCGGTGAAGGTAGGGATGAGCACCACCGCCGATATTCAGGTGCAGCAGGCCAGCAATGTGCTACAGGTGCCAAGCCGGGCCATTCATACCAGCGGTACCGCCAAAACAGTCACGCTGCAGCAGGGTAACACCACCGTCACCGTGCCGGTCACAACCGGCCTGGTGAGCAACGGCAAAACCGAAATCGTCAGCAGCGGCGGCAATGGCATCGCAGCGCTGCAATCCGGCGACGTGCTGGTGGTCAGCGGCACAACTGCTAGCGCAAGCACGAGTACTTCGAGTACTACAACCAACCTGGGTGGCTTGACCGGCGGCCCACCGCCTGGCCCATAACCCTGGGCATCGCCTTCCGCATCCTTCTGCGCCCCCTTGCCTTCACCGAAAGGCAAGGGGGCGTATTGTCGTAGCACATTGTGCGAAGTGCATTCGAGAATAGGACTTGCTTGGTGCCAACATCGGCGCACTATCATCGAAACGTACCGCTTTGCCGAAGGATAAAAATCTCCACTGAGTTAGGAAATACGCAGTTGGCGTATTGAGCCTTCGGTAGAGCGGTACGCTTCATGTTTTTCGTGTGTGGTTTTTCCGCGCTCCGCGCGGAAAAACCACACACAAAAAGGTCGGCAAGTACCATGCTGCCGCAGGCAAAACGCCGCCGATTGAACCGCCGAACAACGCAACTGCGTAACACCTATGAGTGACTCGTGCCAGGAAGAAGCGAAAGCATACCTCAGCGCTTAGCGCAGACACAGGCACGGCAAGCGAAACTCCTACTTCTACATACTCTGTACATTGCATCCTAACAATATTTGAACATCTTCTTGCTACGCTACACATAGGCATAGAACAACAGGAGTGTGGCTATGAATGCAATGATCCAGGTACGCGACCTGCAAAAAACCTACCAGATGGGCGATATTACTGTTCCAGCGCTACGCGGCCTCAGCTTCGATATTGCGCGCGGCGAGTTTGTGGCGATTATGGGGCCATCCGGCTCGGGCAAAAGCACGCTGATGAACCTGCTCGGCTGCCTCGACACGCCGAGCGCCGGGCAGTACCTCCTCGATGGCCTGCCCGTCAACCAACTCGAACCCAATTTGCTGGCAGCAGTGCGCAACCGCAAAATCGGCTTTGTGTTCCAGCAGTTTAACCTGCTACCGCGCCAGGATGCGCTAGAAAATGTGGCACTGCCGCTAATTTACCTGGGCGGGGTAAGTGCTGAAGAGCGCGCCCAGCGCGCGCAAGCCGTGCTTGAGCTGGTGGGATTGGGCGATCGGCTCGATCACCGGCCCAAACAGCTTTCGGGTGGGCAGCAGCAGCGGGTAGCAATTGCCCGTGCGCTCGTTACACGCCCGGCCCTGCTGCTGGCCGACGAACCCACTGGCAACCTCGATTCGAAATCGAGCATCGAAATCTTGGCGCTTTTTGAGCAGCTGAACGCCCAGGGTATTACGGTAGTGCTGGTAACGCACGAGCCCGACATTGCTACACACGCCCAGCGCGTGCTGACAGTACGCGATGGCCTGCTCGCCAGCGATGTTCGCAACCAGCAAGCGCGCAGCACTGGGCCAGGCACATTGCGCATCGCACGGCGGCCCTCGATTAGGGGCCGAATGCCTGCGCTTGCACTACGGAGGGTATGATGAGTACGCTTGAACATTCCTTAGTGGCCTCTTCCGTGAGCGAACCTATCGCCGAGCCAGAACATCAGCTTGCCGAGCTGTACACTGGTGGTATTACCCCACGCGAAACTGCGCGCATTGCGCTGAAAAGCCTGGTTGCGAATAAGCTGCGATCGCTACTGACCGCGCTGGGCATTATCATCGGCGTGGCGGCGGTGGTGGCGCTCATGGCGATCGGCCAGGGCTCACAGGCGTCGATTACCTCAACGATCACCGCCAACGGTGCCAACCTGCTTACGGTGCGCTCGGGTTCGAGCAATGCGGGCGGCATTGGCGGCGGCGTGGGCAGCAGCCAGACGCTGACGACCGATGATGCCGCCGCGCTGGCCGACACGAGTAATGTTCCCGATGCCAGCCTGGTTTCGCCTGAATATAATGGCAACGGTCAGCTGGTGGCGGGCAGCCTGAACACCAATGCCCGAATTGTTGGCGCAACCGCAACCTACGCTGCCGTGCATAATGCGACGGTTGCTAATGGCGAATTTATTACTGAAGAAAACCAGACCAGCCGGGCCAGTGTGGTGGTGCTCGGCGCGAATGTTGCTACCACGCTGTTTCCCGATGGCGACGCAGTTGGGCAGTCGATTCGCATTAACGGGCTGAAGTTTACGGTGGTGGGCGTACTTACGTCGAAGGGTGGCAGCGGCTTCGGCTCGACCGACGACGGCGTGATTGTGCCGCTGAGCACCGCGCAATACACTCTGTTCGGCGGGCGCGCGATCAGTGGCGGCGCGGCGTTGGTATCGAGCATTGCCGTGCAGGCGAACGATTCGCAGAGCGTTGATGCGGCACTGAGCGAAATTCAGCAGACTCTGCGCACCCAGCATACCCTGGCTAGCGATGGCAGCGCCGACGATTTCAGCGTGATCAACCAGCAAGATCAGCTCGATAGCCTGACCTCAACTACGCAGACCTTGACGCTGTTCCTGGGGGCAATTGCGGCGATCTCATTGCTGGTGGGCGGCATTGGTATTATGAACATTATGCTGGTGTCGGTGCGCGAGCGTACCCGCGAGATTGGCCTGCGCAAAGCCCTGGGCGCGCGCGAAGGCGATATCTTGCAGCAGTTCATGCTCGAAGCGCTAACGATTAGCCTGCTTGGCGCACTGATTGGCTTAACCCTGGGCCTGCTAATTGCCTTCGGCGTGAATATTAGCGGGCTGATCGCAGCGGTGCCGAGCTTCAGCTCAGCGCTGATGGCGGTGGGCTTTGCGCTGGCAGTGGGGTTGGGTTTTGGCATTGCGCCCGCCCGAAGCGCTGCCCGCCTCGACCCGATTGAGGCGCTGCGCTTCGACTAAATCATCGCCCAAACCTGCCTGGTGCGGAACACAGCCAGAGCAATGTTGCGGCACCGC